>VGJF01000009.1 GCA_016867585.1 Candidatus Aminicenantota bacterium
CGGGTTGTTCAAACGTCCGGGGATTTGTCCTCCCGAGTATTTGGGCCAGGATCCAGGCGTCGTGGAATTCGTGCTCGCCGGACTCCGGGAGCGGGGTGTCATCTATCGCGAATCCTAAGGCGAAGGCCGGGCGGCCTGAAGTCATCCTTTGGGAAATGGCTGAAGACGGTCGCTTCGGCCGGGACCATGCCGGCCTCCGGGCTATCCCCTCTAAGTCGTCCCGGCATGGTATAATATTCTCGATGTGGGCCAAGGGATTCGAGCGGTTTTTCTGGGACGCGGACCTCGCCAAACTGGATCTCGAACGGCATAAAACCTTCGTCATCGAGCGGATCCTTGAGCTGGGGGACGAAGCGGCCGTCCGTCAGCTCCTCGCGACGTACTCCCGTCTGGACATCCTCCGCGTCCTGCGGGACGCCCGATCCCTTTCGCCCAAAAGCCACGGCTTCTGGACCCTCGTCCTCGGGAACGCATCCGATGGATGAAAACGTCCTCGCCCCCGAGACGCGGGGGGCTCTCGAACAGCTCGCGGCCCTGACATCTCGGCGGCATTTTTATCTGGCCGGGGGAACCGGATGCGCCCTTCAACTCGGGCATCGGACGTCGCGTGATCTGGATTTTTTCTCTCCCGAAGCGTTTGAACCCCTGGATATTCAACGGGAGCTTCGGAGGCTCGGCGAAGCCTCTCCCGACTACACCGACGCGGGGACCTGGGTGGGGAATTTTGGGACAACGAAGATGAGCTTTATCGCCTATGCCTATCCCTTGCTTCGGCCCGCCCGACCGTATCAGGGTATCGCCGTCGCCTCTCTCGAAGACATCGGCTGCATGAAGGTCGAGGCGATCGCCGCCCGCGGTCGGAAGCGCGATTTCATCGACCTCTTTTTCATCCTTTCCCGGGCAGCGATGGACCTCAAGACTCTCCTCGACCTCTTCCGGCAAAAATACGGACGCGACCGGATCAACCTTTTTCACATCTTGAAGAGCTTGACGTATTTTGTCGACGCCGAGGCCGATCCCGATCCCCTGATGTTGACCGAACTCTCTTGGCCGGATCTGAAGGCTTTCCTCGCCGAGCAAGTCAGAAACATCGTCCCCCTGTAAGGCGCCGGCCGCATTCTCAAGAGGTTTATCGGGGTATCCTTCGTCGTCTGGCTTATGCCCCCCTAAAATATTTTAGATCTTCGCCGTCTTTGAGGTGGCCGTCATCGGGGGTGCGACGCCCGAACGTCCTTGGGCCGCGGGAATATTCTCGTTTTGAGCTGCCAGGCGGCTTTGAGCCTCTGGGCGGGAGTCATGGAAATGTTCTGTTCGATATCCCAGAGTTCGGTGTCCTTGAAATCGCGGGCGATATGGACGATCCTTTTCATAGCGTTTCTCTCGAGGATATTATATCGCAGAAGGCGGAGGAAAAAGCGATTTAGGACAGAGCTTTCAGGGCGGCTTCGAGGGCGGCGAGCTGTCCCTGGAGCTCCTTCAGCCGCAGGCGCTCGCGGTCGACGACTTCGGCCGGGGCCCGTCCGATGAAGCCTTCGTTCGCCAGGCGCGTCTCCGCCTTCTTCAGGTCCTCGAGGAGCTTGGCCCGTTTCCCCTCGATCCGCTCGCGCTCCTTGGCCGGGTCGATGAGGCCCGGGACGTAAACCTCCATGTCTCCGATGACGAGGGAGGCGGCCGTCGGGGGCCGGACGGCGTCGGAGGCCACGGCCAGCGACTCGAGGGCGGCCATGTGGACGACGAGAGGCCTCATCCGGTCGAGGACCGCGGCCGACGCCCCTCCGGCCTTGACGACGGCCGGGACCTTGCGGCCCGGCGGCAGGTTGTGGAGGGACCGGATCTCGCGGATGCCGCGAACGACCCCCTCGACGACGGCGAAATCCGCCTCGACGGCTTCGTCTTCCCATCCCGCGACCGCGACGGGCCAGGCGGCGTAGATGAGGAGATCGGCTCCAGGCAGAGGGTCGGCCAGGCCCCGGGTCGGACATCGCTCCCCGAGCTTTTCCCAGAGGACTTCGGTGATGAAGGGGACGAAGGGATGGAAGAGGCGCAGCGTCTGGTCGAAGGCCAAGGCCAGGACGGACCGGGCGACGGGAGCCGCGGTTTCGTCCTTCATCCGGGGCTTGATGATCTCGAGGTACCAGTCGCACAGTTCGCCCCAGAAGAATTCCCTGGCGGCGCCCAGGGAGGCCGAGGGATTGTAGGCCTCGAGTTCGTCCGTGACCTTCCGCACGGTCCGCGCGAGCCGCGACAGGATCCACCGGTCTTCGGGAGTGAGGGCGCTCCGCGAAAGCGGCGTGAACTCATGCTTGCCCAGGTTGGCCAGCATGAACCGGGCCGCGTTCCAGAGCTTGGTCGAGAAGGCCCGGCCGATCTCGAACCGCTCGCTGATGATCTTGGCCGCCGGAATGTCGGCCATCGTCCCCAGGACGTCGAATTCCTTCCCCGTCTTGGGGTCGATGTAGGTGAAGATCGACCTTCCGTGCTTGGCCGTGGCCAGGTCGACGAGCTCTCCCGTGTAGGGGGAGACGGCCTGGACGGGCAGCCGGATGTCCTGGGTCCCCGTCTGCATGTCGCAGAGGACGTAGCGCATGGCGTCGGCACCGTACTTTTCGATGATGTCCTCGGGGTCGATGCCGTTGCCCTTGCTCTTGGACATCCGCTCGCCCTTGCCGTCCTGGATGTTGGCGTGGATGAAGCTCGCCGTGAAGGGAACGTCGCCGAGGAGGTAGAGCCCGGCGACGACCATCCGGGCGACCCAGAGGGTGATGATGTCCCGTCCGGTGACCAGGCAGGAGCCAGGATAATAATAGCCCAGGGCGTCCTCCCGCCCTTCCTCCGGGCCGAGCGGACGCTGGCCCGGGTCGACCCTGGCCGTGGCCGGGTCGGGCCAACCGAGCGTACTCATCGGCCAAAGGGCCGAGCTGAACCACGTGTCCAGGACGTCCGGATCCTGGGACAGTCCGGCGGCCTCGAGCGCGGAGGCGTATTTCAACTCGGCGGCCTCGTCGCGGAGGCAGACGAGGACGGCTTTCCGGCCCGATTCATCGGCGACGCGGACGCAGACCTTGGCTTCGTCTTCTTTAGGCAAGCCGGCCACGACCTTCGGAAATTCGTTTTCGGAGAAGAACGCGTGCCAGATGGGAAGGCGATGGCCCCACCAGAGTTGGCGGCTGATGCACCAATCGCGCTTTTCGGCCAGCCAGGCCTTGTACGTCCCCCCGTAACGGGCATGGTCGGGGGCGAACTCGAGCCTCCGGCCGCTCGGAGACCGGTAGGCCGAATCGACGGCCTCGATGGCCGCCTGGGCCAATCCCGCGGCCTGGAATTCGTTTTTCGTCCCCCGCCCGCAGATGATGCCTTTCGGGACGTCGCCCATCCGGACGAACCACTGCTTGGACACGAGCGGCTCGATGGGCGTCTTCGACCGGTCGGAATGGCCGATTTCGATTTCCCGGTCCTCGGTCTTTTCCAGGTAGGGGAGAGGCCCCTCCGCCGTCGGGAAGGTTCGCGTTTTCAAGTCGCGGACGACTCGTTTCCTGGCTTCGAACCTGTCCACGCCGGCGTATGGACCCGTCACGGCGGCCAGCGAGCCGTCGGCGTTAAGGATGTTGACGATGCCGATTTTTCCCCGGTGCCGCTCCCAGACGTCGTAGTCGTTGGGGTCGTGGCCCGGAGTGATCTTGACGCAGCCCGTCCCCAGGGCCGGGTCGGCCCACTCGTCCCGGATGAGCGGAATCGGCTTGTCGAGGAGCGGGAGGAGCACGCTCCGGCCTTCTTCGGCCATATCCCAGAGCTTGAGAAGGAGGGGAACGTGCGTCGAGCGCCGCTCTTCGAGAGCCTTGACCTCGGCTTCGAGTTCGGCCCGTTCTTTTTTCCCCGCGTCCTTCAATCGCTCCTTGAAAGCGGCGACCTGGCGGTCGAGGGCCCCGGCGGGGTCGGGATGGACGGCCACGGCCGTGTCGCCGAGCATCGTCTCGGGCCGGGTCGTGGCCACGACGACGTATTCCGGCTCCCCGGGCTTGGGGTCGATGACCGGATAGCGGATGTGCCAGAAGTGGCCCTGGACCTTTTCGTAGACGATTTCGTCGTCGGAGACGGCCGTCTGGAGCTGGCAGTCCCAGTTGACGAGGCGGTCGCCGCGGTAGATCAGGCCGTCGCGGAAGAGGCGGAAGAAGGCCTCGCGGACGGCCCGGCTGCAGACGGCATCCATGGTGAAGCGCTGCCGGCCCCAGTCGCAGGAACAGCCCATGGCCTGCTGCTGGCGGATGATCCTCTGCTGGTACTCGTCCTTCCAGGCCCAGATCCGGGCGACGAGGGCCTCGCGGCCGAGGTCGTGCCGCGTCTTGCCCTCGAGCTCGAAGAGGCGCTTCTCGATGACGGCCTGCGTCCCGATCCCGGCGTGGTCCGTGCCCGGCATCCACAGGGTGTTGTCGCCCGCCATCCGTCGCCAGCGGGTCAGGAGGTCCTGCATGACGTTGTCCATGGCGTGGCCCATGTGGAGGGCGCCGGTGACGTTGGGGAGGGGCATCATGATGACGTAGCGCCGGTCCCATCCCCGGCCGTCGGGGACGGCGGCGAAGGCGTCGGCCGCGAGCCAGCGGTCGTAGACCCGCTTCTCGTGGGCCTTCGGCTCGTAGAGCTTGGAGATTTCGTCCGCCATGGCCTTATCGTTTTATCATAGCGTCCCCCTCGAATCAACGCGGGCCACAGTGGGCCCGATGAACGCCCCGTAGAATCGATGAGGGCAGGGATCCTGTCTCGGCTTGTCGCCTTCCCTCCTCGCTCCGTCACCCTGACGAGGTCCCATTTCGCTTTAAGGGAGACGGCCGGGCCATGGCTTTTCGGGCGAAACGGCGAACGTGTTATACGGTCAACCCCTGGCCGCCGCTCGCCCCCGAAAAAGAGGGTTCAGGATGTGGGCCAGGACGATGAGGATCACCGCCCCGATGACGTTGAACCAAAGAAACGGGATCGGCGTGAAGAAAAAACAAGCCAGGACGACGGCCTCGGCGACGAGGGCCGCGGCGAAGGTCGCGTGGCCGCCGATCCTCTTGAAATAAAAGGCGACGAGGAACATCCCCAGGATCGTGCCGTAGAACAGCGAACCGAGGATGTTGACCGCCTCGATTAGGGAGCCGAGATGGCTGGCGAACTGGGCGAAGGCGATGGCGTAGATTCCCCAAAAAACGGTCGCCGCCTTGGAAGCCCGGAGGTAGTGGCGTTCCGAACCGTTCTTGCGGAAAACCCTCCTGTAGACGTCGACGACCGTGACCGAGGCCAGGGCGTTGAGCTCGGCCGACGAGGCGGACATCGAGGCCGAGAGGATCGCCGCCAGTATCAGGCCGAGGAGTCCCGCCGGCAGATACCTGGTCACGAAGCTCAGGAAGATGTAATTCGTGTCGTTGGTCTCGGCCAGGGGATTCCTTTGCTTGATGAGCTTGACGGCCTCCCGGCGAAGGCCGAGCTCGGATTCCCGGGTTTTCCGCAGATGGATTAAGGTCTCTTCAACCTCGGCCTCCTCCTTCGCCTCGATCGCCGAGAGCATCTTTCGGAGCTCGTCCTGTTTTTCCGCGTTCAGGCGGGCATAGTCGTTTTCCAGGGCCGCATAGGCCTGGCCGTAAGGGCTCGCCTTCACGGCCGCGGTCTCGACCGGATTGAAAAACAGGGGCGGCGTCACGAACTGGTAGAAGACGAAGATCATGGCCCCGATGAACAGGATGACGAACTGCATCGGGACCTTGAGGACGCCGTTGGCCAGGAGCCCTTTCCGGCTCTCGGCGATCGACCGGCCGGTCAGGTAGCGCTGGACTTGCGACTGGTCCGTTCCGAAATAGGACAGGGCGAGGAACGCCCCGCCGATGAGGCCCGACCAGAAATTGTAGCGGTCCTTCCAGTCGAAGGCGAAGTTGATGATGTTCAGCCGGCCGAGCTTTCCGGCGACGGAGACGGCGTTCGAAAAGGAGATGTCTTCGGGAAGACGGCGGAAAATCATGTAGAAGGCCGTCCCCATCCCCGCGGTAATGATCATCATCTGAAGAAGATGGGTCTTGCTGACGGCGTCCGTTCCGCCGGAGGCCGTGTAGAGGATGACCAGGCCCCCGGTCAGGAGAATCGTCAGCCGGAAATCCCAGCCGAGGATGACGGAGATGATCAGGGCCGGGGCGAGGATGGTGAAACCCGCGGCCAGACCGCGCTGGATGAGGAAGAGGATGCTTCCCAAGGCGCGGTTCTTGAGGTCGAAGCGTTCCTCGAGGTATTCGTAGGCCGTGTAGACCTTGAGCCGGTGATAAATGGGGACGGCCGTGATGGACAGGATGACCATGGCGACCGGCAGCCCGAAATAGAACTGGACGAACCGCATCCCGTCGACGTAGGCCTGTCCCGGCGTGGAGAGAAACGTGATCGCGCTCGCCTGGGTGGCCATGATCGAAATCGTGACGAAGTACCAGGGCGTCGATTTGTTCGCCAGGAAGTAGTCTTGGATGTCCTTCTTGCCCCGCGTCTTCCAGACCCCGTAGGCGGCGACGAAGGCGAGGAAGGCGCCGAGGACGAGCCAGTCGATGGTCCGCATGGGCTAACGGCTCAGCAGCTCCTCGTAGAAGGCCTCGTATCGGGGGATGATCCGCTCGGCGTCGAAATGCTCTTCGGCCCGCCGCCTGGCCCGGGCGCGAAAACGCTCCAGACGGGCCGGGTCGCTCAGAAGCTCCACGGCCTTGGCGGCCATGCCTTCGACGTCGCCGACCGGCAGGAGATGCCCCGTTTCCCCGTCGATGATGACTTCCGGCAGGCCGCCGACGTCGGCGGCGACGACCGGGACGCCGCAGTTCATGGCCTCCAGGGCCGTCAGGCCGAAGCTTTCCTCCTGGCTCGGAAGAAGGAACACATCCGTGCAGAAAAAGAGGGGTTCGAGCTGGTCCTGCTCCCCGAGGAAATGGACGTCGCCGGCGAGGCCCGTCTCCCGGACGATCTGCCGGATCCGGGGCTGCTCGGGTCCGTCGCCGATGAAGAGAAGCTTGGCCGGGAGCCGCTCCCGGACCTTGGCGAAAATCCGGACGACGTCGCCGACCCTCTTGACCGGCCGGAAGTTCGAGGCGTGCATCAGGATGGTCTCTCCCTCCGGGGCGAAAGCGCTCCTCGAGCAGGCGTCGCGGTGCCGGACGGGCCGGTCGAGCTCGACGAAATTGTGGATGACCCGGATTTCGCGCCGGACGTCGAATTCCTCGATGGTCCGGCGCCGCAGATACTCTGAAACGGCCGTCACGCCGTCCGATTGCTCGATGGCGAACTTGATGACCCGGCGGAAGGAGGGGTCGGCCCCGACGAGAGTGATGTCCGTGCCGTGGAGCGTCGTGACCGTCTTGAGACGCTTGGCCTCGAGGATATTCTTGGCCAAGTAGGCGCTGGCCGCGTGAGGGAGGGCGTAGTGGGCGTGGATGATGTCCAGGCGGCGCGTCTCGGCGAGCTCGACGAGCGTGGTCGCCAGACCCAGCTCGTAGGGCGGGTACTTGAACAGCGGATACGAGGCGACGTCGACTTCGTGGAGAAAGATGTTCTGGTGGAAAACCCGCAGGCGGAACGGCGGGGCGTAGCTCAGGACGTGGAGTTCGTGGCCCTTCCGGGCCAGGCCGATGGCCAGCTCGGAGGCGACGACCCCGCTCCCGCCGTGGGTCGGGTAGCAGATGATGCCGATGTTCATCGCCGGCCTCAGGGGATCGTCCAGCGGTATTCCGGTCCGAAGAAGGCCGCGGGGTCATCGACCCGCAGGGCCTCCCGGACGAGGAACGGCTCTCCGAATTCCACGCCGATCTGGGCTCCGAACCGGCGGTCCCGGGCCTCGATCCGGCCCAGGAATCCGGGCCGGCCGATGAGTGTTTCCCCGGGGCCGGGTTCGGGCACAGGCTCGTCCGGCCCGTGGAATTGAGAGGCGTAAGCCCGGATCGCGGCCAATTTCCGGTCGTGGACCTCCGAGATGTCGACAACGAAGGAGGGGGCGAATTCGAACCGGCCCTGGCAGAAGATGACCTTGACCGGCCTGAAGGCCTCCCGGCCGGTCTCGATTTTTTGGAGGCCGGCGAGATAGGCCGCCGCCCGGACGAGCTGGGAGGCGTTTTCGTGATCCGGATGGCGGTCGGTCCAATAGGGAGCGAAGACCAGGCGGGGACGGTGGGCCCGGATCTCGGCGATGACCTTGAGCTTGTTCTCCCAGGTGACCTCGATCCGGCCGTCGGGGATGTCGAGCATTTTGTGGACGGCGAGGCCCATGACCTCGGCCGCGGCGTCGAACTCCCGGGCCCGAATTTCGGCGCTCCCGCGGGTGCCCGTTTCGCCCCGGGTCAAGGCGACGACTCCGGTCCTGTATCCCATCGCCGCCAGCTTGATCAGCGTCCCGCCGCAGACCATTTCGACGTCGTCGGCGTGCGCTCCGAAAGCCAACGCATCGAGGCTCATGCCCGCCTCCTTAAAATCCGATGCTCATGGACGTCGAGGTCGATCCCCTCGTCAAGCCAGTCGATATAGGCCGGGCCGTATTTGAGAAGAAAGGGGACGATGTTGAAAACCCGCTCCTGCGGCCGGCCGCCGGGGTAAAGATGATCGGCCGCCTTGCGGATCTGCCCGACGGCGATGTCGTCCCGTTTCGCCGCCGCTTGGACGATTTTCTTTTCCAAAAATTGGAGCTGCCGGACGATCCTTCCCCGGGCGAGATAGGCCGATTCCTTCAAGGTCGGCTCGAAAGTTTCGATGTCCCGCACGAGCGGCTCGAAGTCCTGTTCGACGTGGGAGGCGGCGGCGCTCAATGTCTCGGCCAGGGATTTCGGGACTCCGTTTCGGCCGATCCTCCGAAGGATTTCGTCCGCTCCGCCCCGGAGGTCGGAGACAACGAGGTCGTATTTCTCCAGGATCAGGGCGATCTTGTTTTCGACGACCGTCAGGCTTTTTCGCGGATAAACGACCGGCATCGGAAGGCCGAAGCTCCCGTAGACGTCTTTCATCTGGGCGAGATAGGAGATTTCCGCCGGGCCGCCGACAGCGGCGACCGTGGGCAGGATGGCGTCCTGATAGAGGGGCCGGAGCAGGACGTTGGGGCTGAAGAGGAACGGCTTGTCTTTCGCCAGGCCGAGGAGGTCGTCCTTGGACCGAGTCTCCGGCGGGTCCTTGATTTCGAAGGCGCGCCCGTCCCAGCGAATCGACCGGCGCTCCCGCTCGGCATAGAAGAGATGGAGGGTCCCCTCGTGGAGACGGATTTGGCTTTCATATCCGGCCTCCGCCAGTCTCCGCGATGCGGTCAGGGCCGGCGGGGTCGCCGCGGACTCTTGGGCGATCTCATGGTAAAAAACGCCTCCGCCCAGCTCCTTGAGGCGCGGGTCCGCGGCGTCGACGAGAATCAGGCCGCGCGAGGCGAAGAGGAGCGCCATCCACCGGCCGAAGGCCTCGACCCATCCCCGTCCGGGCCGATAGGCTTCTCCCAGGGCGGCGAGAACATCCGCCTTGAATTCGGATTCCGGAGTGAGTTCGGCGAGTTGTCGAAGGCAGTCCGAGACCTCCGGCGGCAACGAGAGCCGGGAGAGGGGGATTTTGGAATCGGCGGAAGGCATCGGGCAGCGGATCTCTTCGATCCGGTTGTCTTTGTCCAAGAGGACGACATGATCGACCTCGGCCAGGTCGTGGTCATCCGAAGCGATCCAGAAGACGGGGACGAATTTTCCCGTTCCCTTCCGGGTCAGGCGGTCGGCGAGCCTGACCGCGGTCAAGGCCTTGTAAATCGTGTAGAGAGGCCCGGAAAAAAGCCCCGCCTGTTGTCCCGTGACGACGGCGCAGGCCCTCTCCTTCTCGACGGCCTCGATGTTTTGGAGGGTTCGCGGCCCGCATCCGTATCCTTCGTTCTGCTCCCTGAGGACCCCGGCCAGCTCGGGCCGGGGGAGCGGGCGGGCCAGCACCCGGGCGGTCTGGCGGGCGTAGGCGGCCTCGTCTCGGAAATCGCCTTCGAAGAAATCCGAGACTTTGCCGAAGTCGCGGAGGTAATCGTCGGCGAGGCGCGTCATCCGTCAGCCCTTCCCGGCGGAGATGAGGTTGGCGAAGAGCCGGAATGCTCCCGGCACCCCGGCCGGCAATTGCCGGAACCAGGCGTAAGCCGTGTAGATGAACACGCCTTTCCCGTGCCGGGCGTAGAGGAGGCCGCCCTTGCGTTCGGGCTCTCCGGGGTCGTGGCAGGAAAGAACGGCTTCATACCTATCGTCCCAGGACGAGGCGAAATACAGGCCTCTTTCCTGAATCCATCCCTCGAAATCCTCGGCCGTGATGGTGTTGGGGAAGGTGAGGAGGGGATGGCCGGGGAGGGAATACGTCACCGGAGCGTCTTCGACGGTCACCCGCTCGCGCCCGACCGTGAAGGGATACGGGCCGATCCGGTCTCCGAGCGCCCCTGAGGCGACGTTGTATTGGACGACGAGCGTGCCGCCGCGCTCGACATACTCGAGGAGCCGGGCCCTGGCCTTCTTGAGGCGGTCGCGGGTGTTGTACGCCCGGACGCCGGCGACGACGGCGTCGAAAGAGGACAGGTCTCCGGATTCGAGGGTCTCGTCGCCGAGCATCGTCACCTCGTATCCGAGACGGCGAAGGGCGTCGGCGACCTCGTCTCCCGCCCCCATGATGTAGCCCAGCCGTTTTCCACGGGTTTGGACATCGAGCTTGACGACCTTGATTTGAGCGACGGGGAAATGGACCTGGCGATGGATGTGGGGATAGGTGATCTCGACGATCGCCCGGTCCGTCGTTTCGCCGCCGAGGTCGGCGACCGCCGTGAGGACGGCCTCTTGGGCGTCTTTCGGCGGGGTGATCTCGAAGACCACCTCGCCTTCCTCGTATTTGGCGGCGAGGGAGAAGGGCCGGGCGTCCGGGACGACCCGCCACCCGTTCGACCCCCGAAGGCGGACCGTGCCGGCGACGTTCCTGGAATGGCTCTTCAGCTTGATTTTCACCGGCTGGGGGCCCTCCCCGGCGAAAATTTTGACCCCGTCCTCGGCGCCGAGCGTCACCCGCGGACGGACCTCGAGCGGCCGGTAGAGCTCGCCCTGGACCTGGTCCGTCCAGCGGAAGAGAACGGGGAGAGCATATTCGAGGCTCTGTCCTTCCGCGCCGAGGACGATCCGGACGGCGAGGACGGGCGGATTTTCGGCTTCCCCCATGAGATTCCGGTCGCCGGCCGTAGATGGGGCGTTCGAGGGCGAGGGCTCGAGCCAATAGGGCTGGGAGAGGCGATAGTCCTTGGGGATGAGGACTTGGCTCTCGATGGTCGCGGCTTCGTTGTTCTTGAGCGGGCGGTCGAGGATGGTTTCGGGGATGAGGCCCGGAATGGCGAGGCGCTGAAGGGTGAAGGCCCCTTCGGACCGGTTGACGAGCGTCGTCCGGACGAGGATGGCGTCTCCCGGAGCGGCGGCGTAATCGTCGGCGATCGCCTCCATCCACATCCCCGCGCAGCCCTGGATGGCCCGGGCCAGTTCGGCCTTCTTGAGCCGAACCCAATCCGAATCCGGAAGCTTGGCCAGCTCGGCGTGGACGCCGAGGAGGGCCGGGATCGACCGGGACGGCCGCCTGGGGTCGAAGGCGCGCAGGCATTCCGACAGAAGAAGGCTGACTTTTTGCCCGCCGGGGACGCGGCTCCAGGTCGCGTCGATCCCGTCGAAGACGTCTTGGGCGGCCGGCTCGCCGGCCCAAAGCTCGAAATGATCGAATTGCGTTCCCCGCCGTCCGCCCGAGCCGAAGCCCTGGCTCTTGTGCTGGGACCGGCTCTCGCCGGCGATCTCGGAGAAAGATTTTCCGAGGATCGGGTCGTACGCGCCGACATCGATCCGCAGGGCCGGCGCCGGCGTCGCCTCTTCGGGACGAAAGCGGCCCCGGTTCAGGAGGATCCGGGTCGCCTTCCAGGCCGGGGCGTATTTCAGCTGCTCGGGAAACCGGCTCGGGTCGGCGGCCGCGTCGAAGGCTTCCTTGATCAGCATCCCGGAGGCCGTGTGGTGGCCGTGGCCTCCGGCGCCCTCGGCGGCGAACCGGGTGATGATGACGTCGGGACGAAATTTCCGGATCACCCAGACAAGGTCCCCGAGAACGCTCTCCTTCCCCCAGATTTCGAGGGTCTCCTCGGCCGTCTTCGAGTAGCCGAAATCCACCGCCCGGGTGAAGTGCTGTTCGGCCCCGTCGATCCGGCGTGCGGCCAGAAGCTCCTGGGTCCTGAGGAGGCCGAGATCCGCCCCCTGTTCGGGGCCGACCAGGTTCTGGCCGCCTTCGCCGCGCGTGACGGAGAGATAGGCCGTCCGGTATTTCCGGCCTTTCGAGAACAAGGCCAGGAGGGCCGTGTTCTCGTCATCGGGGTGGGCGCCGACATAGAGGACGCTCCCCAGGACATTGAGCTTCTGGAGGGCGATCTCCAAATCCGCCGCGTCGGGAATGCCGCGCTGCTGAGCGGCCGCGAGAAGCGGAAACAAGAGCAGCGGCCCGATGACCTTCGCCGCCGTTTTCATGACATTCGTCCTTCTTCCAGGCCGGCATAGACCGGCACCCGAATGATCTATCCCCCGAGATGAGCCGAAGTCGTTTAGCTTTCGGCCTTGAATGAGGCCGTGGCGATCGTCTTCTCCCACATCATCGCCAGCTGCCCGGAGTCGCCGGCCATGTCGATGAAGGCGATGGTGAACTGGTCCATCAGGAAGGGCAGAGCGCCGACTTTCATCGGGACCCGGAGAACGTCCTTGTCGGGCGTGTAGCCGTAAGACCCCCACAGCGCTTCTTTATTTTTCGGGTCGTACTTCTCCTGGGCCGGCCAGTTGGAGAAGATGAGCGTCCAGGCGTTTTCTTTGAGCTCGACGAAGACGCTGTACTCGCCGGCCGGGAGGGTTTTCCCGTCGAAGACGAGCGCGACTTCGGTCCGGAGGCGGGTCGTCTGGTTCGCGCCCGTCCGCCAGACAGGCGCGCCGCCGCTCACCGTCTTGCCGTATTCCTCGCCCGAGCCGAAGATATTCTGGCGTCCGCGGAGGATCGGCCGGCCGTAGGTGACTTCGATCCACTTGCCGTCCTGATACCGTTGTCCGCCCTGAACGGCGACGTATTTGCCGCCGACCTGGGCGGCCGCCGTACCGGCCGGGCTGGCCGGCTTCCGAGGGGCTTGCTGGGCCAGGCTTCCGGCGGCCAAAACGACGACCGCGACGACCGCCAACGTCCATCCAAATCGTTTCATCCGAGACCTCCTTTCGAACGATGCGATGAAATTCGACTTTTCCGATTATAATACCGAATTCGACGGCTGACAACTCCATATTGCGACATTGTCTGGAGGAACCATGGATCCCCGTCAACGGATCGAAACCCAACGTCTGGCCGTCCTCGAAAGCCTCAAGGCCATCCGCTCGACGCGGCGCGGCGCCATCTCCCTAGGGCGGGGGCGGAGGAGGGCGAAGGCGGCGATGGCGATCCAGACGCCGTTGACGGCGACCGAGGGGAAGGCGCCGAAGTGGAAGGAGTTGACGATGATGAGGGCGCTCAAGAGGAGGTTGAGGAGCCGGTAGAAGACGGAATCGCCCTTGACCTTCCCCGTCGAGACGAGGAAATACGCCAGGAGGACCATGGCCCCGCCCGTCCGGCCGACGATATTGATGACCGGGTTCTGCGGCATGAGCCGGCTATCTTATCAGAAGAAGGGCGCAGCGGGAAACTCGGCGGCCTGCGTTCCGCGCCGCCGGGGAATTCTTCGCTTTACCCCACATTTTGTTGACCGGATATATTTTGTAGGGTAAGATAATCCCTTATGAAAGACTTGCGGAACACTCTCGAAGAAAGCCTTGCTTTCTACCATGAGCAGGAGAGACAGATCTCCGCTCGATTGACTATTCTGCCAAAGGGAAAGATTAGACAAAAAAGAATCGGCGGGGAAATCTATTATTATCTGCATTATAGGAAAGGCCCGTCCGTCAGAACGGATTATCTCGGTAAAACCGTTCCCGGGGACCTTCGGGAAAGGCTGGCCGAGAGGTCGCGCCTCGAGAAAGAACTCCGCCGGGTTCGAGAGGGATTGCGGCTTTTGAGGTCGAAGCGCCGAATGGAGACGGATCTCATGGAACCATTGAGGTCCATCCTCTCCACCTTCACCGAGAAAAAACTCTGGGATTCCGGCTTGGAAATCATCGGCACGTGGTGTTTCCTCCTCTATCAGAAGCACTTGCCGGTCGAGAAATATCCGTTGAAAACCGACGACCTGGACCTTCTCATTCCTTTTCCGTACAAGGGACCGGCGTTCGATTTGGGCGGCTATTTGAAGGGGTTGGGATTTGTCCAAGGCTTCAATGCCGACGGGTCGACGTATTTCTCCGGGCCTAGGATGAAGGTCGAGTTCATATCCCGGGAACGAGGATCGGGCCGTAAACCGGCGGATTTCATCAAAGAGATCTCCATCACGCCGCAGCTGCTCCGGTTCGTGGACATTCTCTTTGCCGAGCCGGCCGTCCTGAAGGTTGCCCGCGGGATCAAAGCCAAAGTGCCTTCTCCGTCCGCCTTCACTCTTCACAAGCTCGTCATCGCGACCCGCTTCAAGCGCCGCGACAAGAAGGATAAAGACATCCGGCAGGCGATCTATACGGGGAAGTACGTCTTGACGGATCCTCTCGAAAAACGAAGGCTCTTGCGCCTTTGGGCGTCGTTCCCACGTCCTTGGAAGAAGAGAGTGAAAGACGCGCTGCGACTGGCTCTTGATATTGTCCCTCTCGAGGAAAGCTTCATCCGGCACCTGGAGGGGGAATTATTCTGATTACCCTACAAAATGGAATTGCGGAATTTTTGTAGGGTAAAGAGATGTCTTCTTTCAATCCGCTTTGATGTCCCCGACCGATATCAGGGCGAAGTCCCCGAGGACGTGATCGAATTCGGCGTGAATCCGTCAGTCACGCCGTTCGTTGTCATGTCGTATCTTTGAAGCATTGCTTTCCAGGCCATTACCGTCTCCCCTATCTGTAAGCATCAATCCATTCCGCCCCGCCCGGCCGTTTCTGAGGCAACGGAAGGTCCAGGATGGGAATCCGCAGCCGTTGATGGCCCCGGCGACATACGGCCACGATCTCGTCCGCGGCCGTGATCTCCAGCTTTTCGACGGTGACCTCGACGCCGAGCACTGAAGTCGTGAAAGGGAGGACGAGGTTCTCTTCCATCATATTGAGCAAGCCCCCGGACTGTTCGCTGTCATCGTCGCCGTCTACCGTGGCTTCGGCAATCATGGCCTCGATTCGAGATCGGGAGATACGGCGCGGGCGGGCCGTTTTGGTTTTCCGTGATTCGGACTTCGGGGCATTCATTCCGGTTTCCAATCGGCTATCCGTTCGGCCGCCTCCTCGTGGAACGCGGGCCAGTGTTTCGTCTTCCGGAGGAGTTCTGCCTTGTATTGATTCCACCGGCCGGCGTCGTTCAGGACGTCCACCAGGACCCGCCGGATCATTTCCAACGCCTTCGCGATGCGGGCGTATTGTTTCCGGGGCATGGGATGGCGAAGAGAGCCAACGCCGGTGAGATAGAATTTAAGAATTTTCTCAGGCTGGGTTTTCTCAAGCCGTTTGGCCTGGGATAAAAATTCGAATCCCGAGTATCGCTCAAGCCGTTGGCGGGATATGATCTCCGCGGCCAAGGCGTCCTCGCCGCGCAGGAGGCGGATCTTCACCTGCTCGGAGGGCCAGGCCTTTTGGAGGTTGGCCATCAATTTTGGTTCATAGCGACCCCATTCCTCGTCGTTGCAGAGCGCTCGAAATTGGCGGTACCCTTCGGACGTCAGTCCGTCCGCGGTTTCTTGATAATGGAGGTCGAGGAAGCCCTCTCTGTTTCCGGAAGAATTTGCCCGTTTGGCGAGGAACTTGCGCAATTCGGTCAGGCGGCCTTGGCCTTTGGCCAGACCGTCGCGGGCCGTGACCAAGGCCTTTTCCCGTTCTCCGTGTTTCCAATAGAAATCCGCCAAGTCGTAATAATCGTCCCCATAATTGAGATCCTGAAGTCGTAAATTGAGATAATGATCCCGATCGTTAAGCTCGCGGTAGATCCGCATCGCGTTGATGAGGGCCCAACGGCTGCCGAT
The DNA here is from genome assembly GCA_016867585.1 of Candidatus Aminicenantota bacterium. Classification (GTDB taxonomy): domain Bacteria; phylum Acidobacteriota; class Aminicenantia; order Aminicenantales; family UBA4085; genus JAAZPG01. The sequence continues at coordinate 16,097 of VGJF01000009.1, forward strand.
GTCCTCGAGCCTTCCGGCGAAATGTCGGCGGTCTTCCGCGTCCCGGCAAGCGGCAAAGGCCAATTCGTAAAGTTGATCGTCCATGCCGGCGTTTGCGCTCCGGATATAGGGCAAGGCTTTTTCGAGAAACAAACGGCGATCGTCACGGGGAATTTTCGCTTTTTTCAGATTCTCGGCTAGGTCGGAAAGGAGTTCACCGACGCGATCCACCGTGTCGTCGTCACCTCCTCCCAATTCGTCAATCTCCGCGAGATCGCCTTCCAACTCGTCCCATAATGCCGTCAGGCTTTCGACTTCGGCCGCCGAAGAATCCTCTCCCGTCAGCGTTATGGCGTTACGGAGATAATCCAAGCTACGGCGATAGAGAGAAGGATTCCCGCAGGTCAATTCCAAGACCAGGTTCTCGAGCGTGGGTTTCTCGGCAAGGCGGACCAGTTTATCGAGAGGATTTTCTAAACCCCGGCCCGCCTTCTTATGCGGATTCAAACCCGAGGATGAGTTGATGTTTTTCTTGGCCATGAAATATCCCCTTCTTCTTCTTCGAATCTTCCAACACGAGACGCCCCCTATTTCAACCCGACGAGGGCGCCTTTCTTGATGACGATGAATTCGTCCTCGGTCGTGTCGGAGAAATAGACGAAGCCGTTGGCGAAAAAGAACCTAATGAATGCGTCCGGTTCACGACGAACTTGCTTTCGCCGAAGGGGACGATGATCAAGCTATGGAATGTCATCCCGCCGGCGACTCCGCCCCGGCCCGAAGAAACGGCTTTTACGTAGGACTTGATGGGGAAAACGCCGACGACTATGACGGAATCCTTTTTCGGAGTAAATTCGACGATTTCCTCGGGGACGTCGATCCATCCCGTCCCTTGGCCAGGATCGAAGAGGCCTCTCCGGCTTAGGTAGAAATCCGTCGGTCCAGCGCCGACGAGCAGCCGATTTCTTCCCCCTGCCGAAGCAAGATTCGTTTCCTCAAGGAGTTTTCCATGGAAATCGAAGGCCAGGATCTTGGGGGGAATTCCTTGGAGCAAGATTCTCCTCTCGGTCAGAAGAATCGAATCGACGGAATTCAATTCACCCGGGCCCTGCCCCTTTTTCATGAGGTTTCGGACGAATTTTCCGCCGGGATCGAACTGGAGAACCGGCTGATTTCCGTCCTTGACGAAGATTGTCCCGTCCGGGGAAACCTTAATGTCCCAGACCGACGCAAAAGTGAAATCCTTGCCGGCGTCCTCGATCCGCATTTCTTCCCGGACGGTCACGACCCGGCCGTCGTTCGCGGCCGGAGGCTTGGCCGGATTTTCGATTATTTGCGGATTGGCGGAAATAGGGAGGAGGCCGAGCAGAAGACCGAGGACGGTGATCACGGCGGCTTGTCCCCGGCGCCAACGGTCGACGGCGTTTCTATCCATAGGCCTGGAGCTCGTGATCGATCCTATTTTATCATGCGCGACGCTTGAACTCATCCCCGGAGAGCCGCCTTCTTTATGTCTTTGCGGCCGATTCCTCGAGAAGACGCGCGGGGGTCAGAATCCTGATGCCGCCGCCGGAGCCGATGGCCTTGAGTGCCTTGTATCCCGTCACGACCACCTCGGCCTTCAGAGCCAAGGCGCAGGCGATGTTCAGGACGGGATTGACCTCGTGCCATCCGCGGCCGGACCGGGCGGCCGATCGGGGAGAGGCGCCGCGTTTGCCCTCGCGGCTCCTTTCGGTCTATCATGGGACCGATTTATCATCCTGGAGGCCTGTGTCTTCATGAGGAGATCCGTTCTAGTTCTCTTTCTGGCCGCTTCATGGCCGCTGACTTCCTTCGCTCTGGGCGCCGAGGCGCTCGACGTCAAGGGCAAGGTCGTCTCCCTCGACGGCAAACCCGTCGCCGGGGCGGTCGTCACGGAGCGTTCCTCGGGGGCCTCGGCCACGACCGACGCCGAAGGCGCTTTCGCCCTGGCCGTTCCGGACGGAAACCGGATCCGGCTGACCGTCTCCCATCCGGATTATTTCTCCGAGGACTCGACTCCCTCGGCCAAGGAGGCCTCAACCGGCCTGCTCGTCCGGCTCATCCCCCTCATCCGCCAGACGGCCGAGGTCTCCGTGACGGCCCTCCGCTATCCCGAGCCGGCGACCAAGATCCCGGCCGCCCAGACGGTCATCCCGACCGAGCTCCTCCAGGAGCGCATGGCTCCGAACATCACCGACGCCTTGGCCATGACGCCCGGGGTCGCGCCCTTGGGCTCGGGCGGGTTTTCGCTCGTCCCCTCGATCCGGGGGCTGGCCCGCCGGCGGATCCTCGTCCTCGTCGACAACGCCCGGATCACGAGCGACCGGCGGACCGGGCCCAACGCCTCGTTCGTCAACCCGGAAGACATCGGGCGTATCGAAGTCCTCCGAAGCCCTTCCTCGATGTTCTACGGCTCGGACGCCATCGGCGGGGTCGTCAGCCTCTTCACCAAAAATCCGCCCGCCGAGGACGGCCTATCCGGCCGCCTCCACGCCGGATACGGGACGGTTAACTTCGAGAAAACCTACGGCCTGTGCCTGGCCGGACGGAAAGAGGCCTGGGGGTTTTACCTTTCCTATCACGGCCTCGAGGCCGGAAATTACCGGTCTCCCGCGGCCGAGGTCCTCCAGTCCCAGTACGCCCAGTCCGGCATCCTCGGCAAGGTCGTCTACGAAACGGATGCCCGCCGGGTGAGCCTGAGCTTTCTCGGGTCGAGAGGGAAGGATATCGGCAAGCCGAACCAGACGAGCGCCGTCAAGCCGACCTGGTATCCGCGGGAGAACAACAATCTGGCCCAGCTCGCCTGGACCGAAAAATCCCTGGCCGGAGGCCAAGTGAACGTCCACGCCTACGCCAACCCCAACTTCATCGAGACGAGAACCCAGACGCTTTCGGGCGGGGCCATGACGAAGGATGCGTTCAGCCGGACCGAAAGCACGGAGTACGGCGTCCAAGTCTCTTACGCCAAAATGATCGGAGAGGACTTCAGGCTGACGGGCGGGGCCGACCTCTACGGCCGGTCGGGCGTCCGGGCGACCCTTCACGAGAAATCGTTCAACGCCTCCGGTGCCCTGACCAAGATCTATGACGAGACAGCCTATAACCGCGGCCGGAGCACGGACGCCGGTGTCTTCGTCAGCGGGGACTACGAGGGCCTGCCCAATCTCGACCTCGTCGGCGGCCTGAGGTGGGATGCCCTGTCGCAATCCGCCCACCCGGGGGGCGGGGCGGAGGCCATGGACAAGCGGGACGACGCCGTGACCGGCTTCATCGCCGCCTCCTACCGCTTCACCCCCTCGCTCATGCTCTTCGCCAACGCTGCCCGGGCCTACCGGACTCCGGGGCTGGGCGAGCGTTTTTATTCGGGAATCACCGGCCGGGGATTCATCATCGCCCAGCCGAATCTCCGCAACGAGCGGAGCCTGAACTGGGACGCCGGCCTGAAGTGGATCTCGTCCCGCGTCTACGCCGCCGTCTTCGGGTTCCATTACACCGTCGACGGCCTCATCGACCGCTACCAGGTCGCACCGTCCGTCTACACCTACGGCAACGTGGACAAGGGGCGGATCAAGGGCCTCGAGCTCGAAGCCGAATACTTCCCCCTCGCCAACTGGAAGCTCTTCGGGACGTTGGCCGTCCTGGAAGGTAAAAGCGCCACGACCGGCGCCGTCATCAACGACATCCCCCCGCTGCGGGCCGTCGTCGGGACGCGCGTCTTCTGGGGGAAGTTCTCGGCCGAGTTGAGCGGGATTCTGCAGGCGGCCAAGAAAAATCCCGGCCCGGCGGAAATCGCCATTCCGGCCTGCGAGGTCTTCCAGCTCAAGGCGAACTGCTTCCTCTACCCGGTCAACGTCTATCTCGTCGTCGGCAATCTTTTCAACGAGACCTATCTCGGCCGCCCCGACCCGGAGGCCATGGAAGAGCCGCGGCGGGGGGCGGTCGTCGGCGTCAGCTATTCGTTCCGATAGGGACGGCCGGGCGCTATTTCCGCAGCGAGGCCTTGCTGAACAGGGCCTCGGGGATGGCGGCGTCGAACTCGATCGACGCGATCCGCCACTCCGTCCCCCGGCCCTGCTTCAAGACGTCCTTGAAGACGGCCGAGGCCGGCACCCAGCGGCCTCCCATCCGGGCGACCTCCCGGACCTCGAGCGTCTTGAGGAGCCGGCCGCTCTTGGCGTACCGCTCCTCCTTCAAGACCAGAAACCGTTCCCGGTCGACCCAGAGCTTCCGGGTGTGATAGGCGGCCTGGCCGCTCCTCGAGACGAGCTCGAGGACCCAGCACGGACGGTCGAGGACGGTCGCTTCGCCCGCGACCTTGGCCTCGTAGGCGGTCCGGAGCTTGCGGTCCTCCATCATGTCCTCGTAAGAGAGGTCCGAGCCCATGACCGACTGACGGAGCATGTGGCCCGAGATGGCGATCGTCCGGTCGGCGTCGGGGGAATAGATCCAGAGCTGGTCGCCCAGCTTGAGCATCTTGACGCCCTTCTCCCGGGGAGGCTCGAGGTATTCGGTGAAGGCCTTCTCGTCGCCCATGATCCAGGACTTGGACTTGAGCGTCCGGCTGTCCCGGCGGCCGTGGATGGTCATCTCGCTGACCATGACCTTGTTTCCGGCGACGGCGTTCCGGTCCACCCGGTCGAGGATTTCGTCCGCGCTCGGAGCGGGCGCCTGGAGGAGGACGGGGCCCAAGGCCATGACGCAGGCGATGAGGCGGTTCATGTTTCAAGCTCCTTGAGCAGCCGGGCCGTTTGGCGTTTGTAAATCCCGCGGCCCGAGATGGCCGTCCCGACGAACGTCGCCAGGAGGCCGGGGGCCAAGCCGATGACGTAGCTCAGGGTCGTGACCCGAGCGTGGAGGACATTGGGGATCATGATCGAGGCGTTCTTCATCAGCACTCTGATGTTGATCCCGTGGGCTTGTAGATAATAGGCGAGCGCCAGGCCGAGGACGGTTCCGGCGACCGTCCCGAGAAAGCCGATCATGAGGGACTCGGCGAGGAGGGAGCGGTAGATATGCCCCTTGGTCTCGCCCATGGCCAGGCGGATGCCGATTTCGCCGTACCGGCGGAGGTTCCCGATGAGGCCCGCGTTCCAGAGGACCAGGGCCATCGGAATGACGAAGACGACGATGATGACCGCTTGCGCGGCGTTCATGTAATCGAGCGACTCGCCCAGTCCGTTCTGGTCGCGGAGGGTGAGGAGGACGGGGGCGAAGTCGTCGCTCGCATCAGCCCCCGCCCTTCCGTTGAAAGCGGCCTTGACGGCCTCGGCCTTGTTTCTATCGAAGAGCGAATTCTTGAAGAACCCGAGAATCTCGCCGGCCTCGTCCTCCATGTCGAGGGCGGCCCGGACGCCCTGAAGGTCGGCCACGATCCCCGTCCGGTCCATGGACCGGACGCCGAAGTCGACCGTTCCGGCGAGGGTGAAATTGGCCGCGGCCATGCTCCCGCGGCGGGTCGAGCTGAGAAGGGCGGCTTTTTGTCCGGGCTCCAGGCCGAGGCGGCGGGCCAGGATGTCCCCGATGAGGATTTCGTCGGGACGCTCGGGCAAGCGTCCCCGGATGAGTCCCCGGCCGAGGTCAAGGCGCTCTTTCTCCCGGCTCTCCGACGAGAGGAGGTCGGCCGCGAATCCGGCCACGGCGCCCTGCGTTATCGTTTTGCCGTTCTCGTCGGGGACGTCGAGAAGCCCGCCGAAGCGGATCCGGGGGGCCCAGTCGAAGTCGGGATAATCATCCGCCAGTCTCGAGGCCAGGGCCGCGGCGTCGGTCAGGGCCGCGTCGTTCGCCGGGGCGCCGGTCTCTTGGGCGTAAGCCCGGGTCGTGACCTTGACGTGACCCGTCCCGAGATTGGCGCTGAAGCGGGTGATGGTGAACACGCCGCCCTTGATGTAGGAGTACATCCCGACCGTCAGGAACACGCCGAGCGTCACCGTCAGGAAAGGAATAAAGCTCCGGGATCGGTCGCGAAAGATGCCTTTGAACAGGAAGGCGATCATGTCCGTTTCCCCTTGAGGGCGTCGGTCGGCTTGAGCTTGGCGATTTTCCGGGCCGGAAGGTAGGAGACGACGGCCGTCGTGGCGAAGACGAGGACGGCGGTGGCGGCGACGAGGCCGAGGCTGTAGACCGGGTAGAGGGATTGGCCGACGGCGAGCCCGAAGGAATCGCCCTGGCCGCCGGGCATGGCGAAGCCCTTGACGGCGAAATAGGCGAGGAGAGGGATCCCATAGACGGCTCCGACCAGGGCGGCGAGGAAGGCCAGGAGCGAGCCTTCGAGGGTGAAGAGGCCGATGACCCGGCCCCGGGTCATCCCCATGGCCATGAGGGTCCCGATCTCCTTCCGCCTCCTCCAGATCGACAGGATCTGGGTGTTGAAGATGGCCAGGGCCGCCAGGGAGAGGAGAAGGACGTAGAAGATCGAGGAGCCGATCGTTTTCATCCGGACGAACGCCCGGATGTCCGCCAGAAGGTCGGCTTGATCGCGGAAGGCCCAGCCCGAGAAGGATTCCGCGGCGGCCGCCCCTTGTTCCAGGACGACGATCGTCGCTTCGCCGGGCATCGCCGCCATATCGCGAAGTCTGGCCAGAGGAACCCAGATCTGGCCCGCATCGACCGTCGCGACTTTCGTTTCGAAGATCCCGGCGATGACGGCCTCGAGGGCGTCGAACGCGCCCTTGGCGTCGCGCCAGCGGACGGTCAGGATGTCGCCTTCCTTCAGCCCGACGGACTCGGCCATCCGGGCGCCGATCAGGGCCGGGATCTCATCGCTGGCGGCCGTCAGGCGCGAGGTCGGCAGGGAAAGGATTTTCTGCCCCGGCTCGATCCCCTTCAGGACGGCCGATTGGACGCGACCCTGGGGGTAGATGGTCGCGGGAACGAGGAGGATGGCCGCGGCTTTCCCCTCGTCGATTCTCGCTTGGAGCGGCGCAGGGACGGGGCCGTGCGCGTCCTGGTAGGTGAACGGGTCGAGGGGGTCGTAGCTTTCGACCCGGTAATGGCCGCCTCCGGCTTCGTCATCGATCGTCGCCAGAGAGGCCTCTTCGTCGAGGCCTTCCATCAGCCCCTGGGCCCAGATGATGGCGACGAAGGAAAGGGACAGGACGACGGCGTTGAGCCAGAATTTGGTCCCCCCTCCGAGGAGGTTGCGGACGGCGAGCTTGGGAATGGTCATGTCGGCCTCCTAGCTCCCGGCCAAGGCCTCGTCCTTCGCCACCCGGCCGTCGATGAGGGTGATCTTCCGGCGGACGTGCCGGATGACCTTTTCGTCGTGGGTGGCGAAGAGGAATGTCGTCCCCATGTCGCGGTTGAGGGTTTCCATGGTGTCGAGGATGTGATGGGAGTTTTCGGCGTCGAGGTTGGCCGTGGGCTCGTCGGCCAGGACGAGCTCCGGCTTTTTGACCACGGCCCGGGCGATGGCCACCCTCTGGCACTGGCCGCCCGAGAGCTGGCTCGGCTTCGACTTCGTCCTGTCGGCGAGGCCGACCCAGGACAGGGCGTCCGCCACCGCCCGCCTCCGCTCCGCCGGAGGCATCCCCAGGAGAAGGAGGGGAAACTCGACGTTTTCGTAGACCGTATAGACCGGGAGGAGGTTGAAGGTCTGGAAGATGAAGCCGATATGGCGGTTCCGAAGAGCCGCCGCCTTCCGGTGGGACAAGGTCTCGACCTTCTCCCCCAGGACCTCGGCGCTGCCGCGCGTCGGAGCGTCGAGCGACCCGAGGATGTTGAGCAGGGTCGTTTTCCCCGAGCCGCTCGGCCCGACGAGGCCGGCGAATTCGCCCCGGCGGAAGGTCAGGTTGACGTCGGCCAGGGCCGTGATCGACTGTTGGCCGAGGGGATAGACCTTGACCAGGTCCTTCGTCCGGATGAGGATGCCGTTGTCCATCGTGTCCTCGCTTCAGTGGTTGAAGACCACCATGAGTTGAAGGCCTTTTCCCGCGAAGCTCGTTCCCCCGCCCGAGGCCGTGAAGACGCGATAGGTCTCCGGGTTCCAGAATCCGATGAGAAAAAAGCTCCAGCGGTCGTAAGTCCGCTGCCAGGTCAGGATCCGGTACCAGTCGCCCGCCGTCCAATCCCGGAAGACGACCGCCCGAACCCGGTCGAGAAGGCCGAGAGGATAGTCGGCGAGCAGAGCCGTCAGGCGGCGGAATGTCCCTCCGCGCCAGGGCCCGGTCGAGGCGGTGAAGTCCAGATGTTCGGCCAGGACGTGGAGGCCGTGGCCCAACCCGAAAGTGAAATCGGCGCCGACGTTGATCATCCGTTGATATTTCTGGGGATGAAAGGACCATCCCTGCCGGATCAGCGCGGCCTCGAACCAGACGCCCGGACCGATGTCCCATTTTCCGTCCAGGCCGAGACGGTCTTCGGGCACGCGGCCGTCTTCCCCGTAGGGGAGGGGAATGAGGCTGCGGGCGGCGTCCATCCTCCGGTGATGGAAAGTTAGCGCGACTTCCCCTGCCGGAACGGGCGTCTGGACGCGGCCGCCGAACTCGGGCGAAGTCCGGCGGGAAGGCACAGCCTCCCAGCCTTTCGTCTCGTCGTTCCCATAGAGGCCCCAAAGCCAGACGTTGGCGTTGTTTCGGAACGTGTATTTGAGGAGGAGTCCCGTGACGCCGTCCGTGAGCTGGAGGGGGTCGTTGGGGTCGATCCGGGCGAACCACATGAGCGGCCTGAGAAGCGCCGCCGAGCCGAAGTTGACTTTCTGGAGGCCGAGTCGGGCTTCGAAACGGCTCGTGGAGAATCGGCCCCAGATGCGATAGGGCTTCAGACGGCCGTCGGCCCGCGAGCCGTCGGAGGACAGGAGGTCGAGCGTTCCGAAGACGTTGACCGAGGCCTCGGCGTCGAGGCTGAACTTGGGAAAAGACTTGGCGAGCGATAAGGTGGGGATGTAGCGGAAGCCGGCGATTCCTTCCGTGCCGTCCCGCGATTGAAGCGAAGCCCAGCCCGAGACTTGACCCGCCAGGGAGACGGGACGCGTCTCCGCCGGAGAGGGGACCGCCAGCCCGACGGCGGCGACGGCGCCGAGGAGAAGGCTGGCCGCTCGGAAGGTCTTGGTCATGGTCCTTCTCCGGAACGGCTCCGAGGTCCTACGATCCCGTAGAACAGGAAGTTGATCCATTCCGCGGTGAGGTCTTTGGACGAGGGATACAGGTTGAGCAGCCGGTCATTCTTGATGGATTCGAGGATCAGGTCGTAGAGATACGAGACGAACTCGGGTTTCAGGTCGGGCCGGATTTCGCCGCTCGCCTGGAGCGTTTTGAGGTCGTCCATGAATTCGTGGAGGCTTCGCTCCTTGAGGCCGAAAACATGGGACGCGATCTCGGGGTCGGGGTGGGAGGCGAGATCGCGGATGAATTCCATTCCCGCCTCCTCACTCTGCGCGAGCTTCATTTCGATGATGGCCAGGACCTTCTCGCGGAAGGGGGCGGGGGAGTCCATGATGGCCCGATAACGCGCCAAGCCTTCTCGGACGATCTCTCCCATGACGGCCTTGAGAACGTCGGACTTGTTCTCGAAATATTTGTAAAACGTCACTTTGCTGACGCCGGCTTTCCGGCAGATTTCCTCGACGGAGATCCGCCTCCTGCCGTGCCTCATGAAAAGGTCCCGGGCCGCCTGGACGACCTGGCGGGCCTTCTTGCTTTTGGCGTCGAGCATTGTTTTCATGTTAACGATATTCACTATTATTTACGAAAATAGTTTAAATATGTTACATTCGTATATATTTTTCTGTTATTTACCATAAAACATAGATAATAAATAAAATAGAAAAGAAAATTCAGTCGATGCCAAGCGCCTTAAGGACGGCGTCGGGGACGAGGCCGTCGGCCGTCCAGCCGTAATGGGCGTAATAGGCGTCGAGGATCTCGTTGTAGTATTTCACGTCGACGGCCTTCCCCTTATGGGCGCCGGCGGTCAGCGGAACGGTCAATTTCGGCGGGACATAGGCGTCGTAAGCCCGCGTCCGGCCCTGCCGGTTGTTGACGCGGCGCTCAATGTTATAGATGCGACGCCCGCAGGCGCCCAGCGTCTCGGCGGTGTACTCGATTCCCGTCAGGGCTTTGTACAATCCGAGGAAAAGGTCCGAGGTGATATCCTCGGTGAAGAAGTCGCAAAGGCCCAGGGAGTCGACGAGGGCTTTTCCGCCCTGGCCTCCGGCGACGTAGGCCGCCAGGTTTCCGGCCCCGGCGAGCCCTCCTTCCTCGGCCTGAATCGTCCAGGCGTAGGTATGGTCGCCCCGGCCGCGGTTCGACGTCCCGTAGGCCGTGTGCATGCCGGGGAAAGCCTTCGGCCCGATGCCCGCATAGCCGAGCCCGCCGTAGGCCGTGACGACGCACCGGGCGATGTCTTCGACCGAGGGGCCGTCATTCCGAGAGGCCACGCGCGTGATGACGGCGTCCGACGGCTGTCCGAAAAGCCGCCCCAAATCGGTCGCCTGCCGGGCGACGTCCTCGAGGAACCGGACCATCCCGGCCGCGTCGCCGAACCTCGGAGCATCGGCGAAAGCTTTGAGAAATCCCTTCTCCTCGAGGTCCATGGCTCCGGAGGTCACGTTTCCGAAAGTCATCGTGTCGACGCCCAGCTCATTGCACCTTCGATTGAGGTGGAAGATGGCTTCCCGGTCGGTGAGGCAGCAGTTGATCCACAGGGCGATCGTCTCGAACTCCGGGCGGACTCCCTCGGCGGCGTAAGGCCCGCCCTCGATCTTGGCCGTCCGGGTGCACATGATGTGACGGCAGCGGTTGCAGACGTGGTGCTTGCCCGAGATTTGAAGGAAAGCGTCCGTTCCGACCTTGGCCTGGAGGTCGGCGGCGAAGGTCCCTTCGTCGAAGTTGTGCCAGGGGAGATAGCCGCCATCCTTGCCGAGGTACTTGCCGTTGAAGGCCCGGTCGAGCCACCAGGTCGTGCCCGTCGTCGGTCGGAAAGAGGCCGTCCACTTCGGGTCGCCGACGTGGGCTTTGACCGAGGCGTCGAGCTCCTTGGAGAGCCGCCGGAACGCTTCGGCGTCGGCGTGCGTCGTCGCCCGCCGGCCCAGCGCCGTCACGGCGACGAGGTTCTTGGAGCCGAAGACGGCCCCTGCGCCGCCCCGGCCGAAGTTGCGGTGGTAATCGCCGGTCAGGCAGGCGAAAGCGACCTTATTCCAGCCCGCCGGCCCGAGGCACATCGTCGACGAGCCGGGGAGCAGGGCCGTCAGGAAGTCCGTTATGGCCGAGGCCGTCCGGACCGTTTTCCGGCCTCCCGCGGTTTCGAACAACTCTTCCTCGGCGTCGAGGATTCTGACGCCTTCCTCCGTGGCTTGGATCCGGACGGGCCGGTCGGCTTGGCCGTCGATGACGAGGTGGTCGAATCCGACGCGCTTGAGCATGTTGGGGAAAAGGCCCCCGGCGCTCGAGTGGGTGATCAAGCCGTAGACGGGCCGATGGCCGGGAACCCAGGAAGCAGGCTCGGGGGAACGGGTCATCGGGGAGATGAAGGAGCACGAGCCGCGCCCGGCCGTGGGGATGAACGTGTCGTTGGGCGCTCCCGTCCCGAGGATGATCCGGTTCTCGGGAGCGAACGGGTCCTTGAGCGTCCCGATGCGCTTCAGATGGTCGAAGAGGAGCCTCGCCTGGACGCCCCGCCCGCCGACGAAATCCCGATAGAGACCCGGGTCCGCGTCCTCGATCCGGACCGAACGATTCGTGAGGTCGACGTAAGCGATCCGTCCCGTGTAGCCGAAGAAGCCGTTTCCATTGGCGCTCATCATGAACTCCTCGCGGGGGATTATAGCTTGAATCCGCGACGAAAAGAACGGGAAATATCGGTCAGGGAAGCAGGCCGCCGAGGGCGATCGTCCTGCCCGCCCCCAATTCGATGAAGTCCGAGCCGAAGGCTTTCCGGAAAAGGGCGATGGAGGTCTCGCCGGTGCAGTGGGTGGCCCCGACTTTCTTGACCCCCAGCTCGCGGAAACGGGAAATGATCGCCTCGACTTGGGCCGCGGTGTGGTTCATGAGATGAAATCCGCCCAGGACGACGTCCATCGGGCGGCCGCGCGTCAGATTGGCCTGTTGGACCATTTCGACGATCCCCGGATGGGCGCAACCCGTGATCAATACGCTTTTCGGTCCCGCGTCCAGGATCAGCCCTTGCTCCCGGATTTGCATGCCGATGATCCCCGTCAGCCAGGCTCCTTCGCAGATCGCCGAGCCTTTGTCCCGGCATTCCGATCTTTGGCCCTGAGGGAGAGAGAACGACCGGGCCGACGCGGCCGGCACCGGCAAAAGGAGGAGCGGATTCTTCATTTTCGGAAGGGCGGCGGCCAGCCCTCCCGTGTGGTCGCCGTGGTCGTGGGAGATGACGACGGAAGTATAAGAAATTCCTTTTCCGCCCGGAGCTTGGGACGGAGCGGTCCTCTGGGCGCCCTTCCAGAACTCGGGTGGGGCTAAAGTATAAGAAATTCCTTTTCCGCCCGGAGCTTGGGACGCGTCCGGAATCGGCTTGAATACCCATCTTGACTTCGCCAACGAGGGTATTCCGGCCCGCGGGCGAAGTCAAGCGCGGCCCGGTGCGCCGGAAAGCGGTCCGGACGGGCGAGAGCGGCCGGCTCCGGCCGCCGCGGGGCGATTATCCGGACACACTTCGCCGACCGGGTCAACGATCACGATACATATTCGGCCGGGGGATCGGGAAAGAACCCGGCCGGAGGTTCGGCCTCCCAAAGGAGCCCCTGGAAGGCGGCCTGAGGCGGCGGGGGTTTTGCCGCTACAAAGGCGAGCTTCAGGTGCTCGATGATCCTATCGACGACAGCGTGCTCCGTGAGGAAGGCGACGACGCGCATCGCGCCGCCGCATCGAGGACAGACCATCGGGTCCACCTCATAGACCTTCCGGATCATGGCCGCCCAGCCTTTGGCAGGAAGGCGCCGGAGCTCCTCCTCGACGACCCGGAGCGCCGCGGGACTCAGGCCCGCCTTCTTGACCTTCCCCCGGTGGGCGTTGGCGTAGAGGCCGTAATATCGCACCGTGACCTGGCCCTTGTCGGGGATGTGGGAGGTCACCCGGGCGATGAACTCCAGATAATCCATCGTCTCCTGCTCCGCGCCGTCCCGCCCCCAGCGATAACCGACCTTGCCCTCGGATTCCAGAAACGTCAGCCGCTCCAAGGCGAGCACCGGCCGGATCATGTACTTTCCCACCCGCTCCGCCTCCGGCTTCGTCTTGGCCCGGACCAGGCTGTGGACCGAGAAGCCGCTGTGCCGCCAGGAGAGAATCCGCTCGGCCCATTCCGGGCTCAACAGCTCCTTGCGGACGAGCATCGCCAGGACCTCGCGGCTGAAGATATCGGCCAGCCGCGAGTCGTCGATCCGCGGGATCTTATGGAAGACGCCCGCTTCGTCCACGCCACCCTCGGTCACCAGGAAATGGAGGTGCACGTGCAGATTGATCCGGGCGCCGAAGGTCTGGAGGGCGGCGATGACCCCGGGCGTAAGCGCGCTCCCGGTCACAACTTCGAAGTAACGGCTCAGGGACCGGAGGGCCGAGCGACAGAGATCGCCGAGGAGGCGGCGATCGAACTTGAAGAAGACCCGCAGCCTCTTGGGGATGGTGAAGACGATCTGGCGATGCGGCACATCCAAGAGAAGCGTCTCCCGCATCCATTCCCCCCATTCCTCGATCCGCTTGGCATGACACGATGGGCAGAATCCCCTGGTGCGGCAAGAGAACATGACGAGCCGCTCCTCGGCGCAGTCGGGACACCGGATGCGGGCGAACCCGCTGCGGGGATTGCCGCAGTCAAGATACTTCTCGACCACCTCCTTGACGACCGGCCGGAAGAAACCGTACTCCCGCTCGAAACGACTCTCATACTCCGTCAGGAACCTGTCGAAATGATGGAAGAGTACCCGGTAAAGGACCGTCCGCTCCGGATGTCGAGGCCGATAGACTCCCGCCATGGCAGGAGAAAAGCCTCAAGAACCGGGCCAATGTCATGGATCGGACCGCATCTCCCTGGAAAGAGGCGATGACCGCGGCCCGGAAGGGCGAATCAGGACCCCAGGAACGTCCACCGGCGTTGACACTCAGCCAGGAGAATGAAAACGGCGGGGAACGGAGAGAACTATAAGAAAAAGGGCTCCTAACCCGAGTTTACCGAGTTAGCCTGAAAAAGTCGAGATATTTCCAATAGATAGAAGGGATTAGATCGACGATTCCGTATGACCTACGGAATCCAGATGTCG
>VGJF01000010.1 GCA_016867585.1 Candidatus Aminicenantota bacterium
GGATAGGCCTTCAGGCCGGGCGTCACGCCGTAATTCAAGGGCGGGGCGATCAGGGCGTTCAACCGCCCGGCGATCTCGCCGGCCATGGCGACGGGGGCGAGGTTGTCCGTCCCGTTGGGGATGACCCCGTGGGCTTCGAGCGAGCCGACGGGGAGGAGGACGGTCGCGATCTTCGCCGGGACGAGCTCGCCGAACTCCTGCCAGCCGAGAAGGTTCATCTCCCGGGTCGTCGGCGCTTGCCGAGCGGCCTGAGACGAAGGGGCGGCCGATGGACGGATCAGCCCGGCCAAGACCAAGACGGCGAAGACGGCTCTCTTCATGATCATCCTCCTCTCGTCTTTGGCCTTCATCTTAAACGATTCAACGACAAAAGAGAACTCTTCTCTCCTTCATTTCCGCAAATGAACGATCGTCGCCCCCCAGCCGCCCTCGCCGGGCTCGGCCGGCTCGAACGACTCGACCTCGTCCAGCCGTTCGAGAAGAGCCCGGACCGTCCGGAGGAGCGCCCCCGTCCCCTTCCCGTGGACGACCCGGACGCGGAGGATCCCGCGCTCGCGGCAGGCCCGTAGATATTCGGGAACGAGATCCTTGACCTCGGCGGGGAGGAAGGTGTGGAGGTCGAGCTCGCCGTCGATCGGCATCTCCATCGGCACCGGTTCGAACGGCTGGACGACCTCGCCGCAATCGCAGGCGACGCTCCGCCCGAACTCGAAGAGCGTCGCGTCGTATTGACGGCCGCAGGCCGGACAGACGATGGCCACGGCGATCCTCCTTCCGCGACTATAGGCCGGGAGCGCGGCCTCCGTCAAGGCCGAGGAAACTCTTTTCCGGCCTGATGCGTATATACGGACGAGACCGGTCGCCGAGAAACGAGGACACGGCCCACGTTCCGTCGATAGATCTCGAGGAGCAGGAGATGAAAAAAAACCTTATTTTAAGCCTGAGCGTCATCCTGGCCGCAAGTTCCCTCTGGGCCGCCAAGGAAAAGCCCAAACCGACCCCGCCCCCCGCCCCGAAGGCCGTCCAAGCCGTCCGGACGGACGAGCCCATCAAGGTCGACGGCCTCCTTGACGAACGCATCTGGCAAGGCCAGGCCGCCGATGGATTCACCCAGAACGATCCCATGGACGGCGAACCCGCCTCGGAAAAAACGCGGGTTTGGGTGGCCTACGACGACAAGGCCCTCTATGTCGCCGCCTATTGCCACGACTCCGAGCCGTCCAAGATCGTCGGCCGCCTCGGTCGACGCGACTCCCGGGTCGATTCGGACTGGTTCATGTTCGCCGTCGACCCATACCTCGACAAACGGACGGGATACATGTTCGCCGTCAACCCGGCCGGCTCGATCATGGACCTGGCCCTCTCCAACGACGTCAATGACGACGAGTCCTGGGACGGCGTCTGGGAGGCCCGGGCCGCGGTCAACGGCGACGGCTGGACGGCCGAAATAAGGATCCCCTTCCATCAAATCCGCTTCGCCAGAAAACCGGAATACGTCTGGGGCGTCAATTTCCGCCGAATCGTCATCCGGAAGAACGAGGTCTCGAGCTACTCCTGGGTGCCGAAAAACGAGGCCGCCTTCGTCTCCCGCTTCGCCCGCCTCGAAGGCCTCCGGGGGATCAGCCCCGGAACCCACGTCGAGATCACGCCTTACACCGTCGGCCAAGCCCAATTCCGTCCGGCCGAGGAGGGGAATCCCTTCGAGACGGGCCGCCGGTACGGGGGCAACGTCGGCTTGGACCTCAAGGCCAGCTTCCAGGGGAATTTGACTCTCGACGCCACGGTCAATCCCGACTTCGGCCAGGTCGAAGTCGACCCGGCCGTGGTCAACCTCACGGCCTACGAGACCTACTATCAGGAGCGGAGGCCCTTCTTCATCGAGGGCGCCTCGATCTTCAGCGGTTTCGGGCGGGGAGGCGTTTACATCAACGCCGGGATGAACTGGCCGAACCCGGCCTTCTTCTACAGCCGCCGGATCGGCCGCGCTCCCCAGGGCTACGTCGCCTCTCCCGGCCACATCGAGTCGCCGGACCGCTCCTCGATCCTGGGCGCGGCCAAGCTCACCGGAAAGGTCGGCGGATGGAACATCGGCCTCATCAACGCCCTGACCGCCCGGGAAAACGCCCTCATCGACCAGAACGGCTACCGGTTCCAGGAAGAGGTCGAGCCCTTCTCCTATTACGGCGCCTTCCGGGCCCAGAAAGACATCGCCAAAGGGCAGCACGGCATCGGGATCATGGCCACCGGCGTCCTCCGGGACACCGAAAGCCCGGTCTTGAACGGAATCCTGAACAAGAACGCCTTCAGCCTGGCCGCGGACGGGTGGAGCTTCCTGGACGCCAAGCGGACCTATGTCCTCGGCGGGTGGGTCGGCGGAACCCGGGTCGCCGGGACGGTCCAGGACATCCTCCGCCTCCAACAGTCTTCGCTCCATTATTTCCAGCGGCCCGACGCCGGCCATGTCCAGGTCGACCCGGCGGCGACCTCGCTCTCCGGCTGGGGAGGCCGCCTCCAGCTCGCCAAACAGCGCGGCAACTTCCTCTGGGTTTTCGGGATCGGGGCCCTTTCCCCCGGATTCGATCCCAACGACATCGGGTTCCAGCGGGCCTCTTCGGACGTCGTCAACATCTCCTTCATTCCCGGCTATATGTGGACCAAGCCGGGAAAAATCTTCCAACAGGCCTTGATCGCTTTCGGCGGCCTCCAGACCTACGACTTCGGCGGCAACAAGACGTCCGAGGCGCTCGTCTCGATCCTCCAGGGCGTCTTCCGGAATTTCTGGAGCGCCAACCTCGAGATCGTGGCCTATCCCGAAACGCTGAGCAACCGCCTGACCCGGGGAGGGCCGATGGCCATGTCTGACGCCGGATGGAACGCGAACATGATGCTCGAGTCCGACGGCCGGAAGCCCTTCGTCCTCTCGGGCGGCGGCGGAGTCAGCCAGAACTCCCGGGACGGCTACAGCCGGATGGTCCAGTTCAGCCTGCGATGGAAGCCCAGCGCGAACCTCAGCCTCTCGGCCGGGCCCCAGGTCTTCACCAGTCTTTCCGAAACCCAGTGGGTCGGCCGGTTCAGCGATTCTCTGATGAACGAAACGTTCGGCCGGCGCTACGTCTTCGGCCGGATCGAGCAGAAGATGGTCTCGGCCGAGGTCCGTCTCAACTGGACCTTCACCCCGCGGCTGTCGCTCCAGGCCTATCTCCAACCGTTCATTGCCGTCGGGGCTTACGACCGGTTCAAGGAGCTGGCCCGGCCCCGGGCTTACGCCTTCAACGTCTACGGCGAAGGCGGCTCGACGATCGATTTCCGGAACGGCCGGTACACGGTCGATCCGGACGGCGACGGCCCGGCCGCGGCCTTCGCCTTCGGCAACCCGGATTTCAACCTCAAGTCGCTCCGAGGAACGGTCGTCTTCCGCTGGGAATACCTCCCCGGCTCGCTCCTCTACCTCGTCTGGACGCAGAACCGGGCCGATTACGCCAACCCCGGCAGCCTCGACCTCCGCCGCGACCTCGGCGACCTTCTGACCGCTCCCGGCGACAACATCTTCCTCCTGAAGCTGTCCTACCGCTGGGGTTCATGAATAACGAGAACGCATCTCGAACGCCAGTCAAGGAGATGTTGATGCGCAAACGAACGCCCTTATCCCTCGCCGGGTTCTCCCTGGCCGTCCTGGCCGGACTCGCCCTCGCCTCGGGGCCGGACATCGTCGGGACCTGGCTGGGAAAAACCGAGATCCCCGACGCCGGCCTCGACGAGCTGACGATGGTCATCACGAAGACCGAATCCGGCTACGCCGGCCTGTCCTCGGACACCCTCGGTTACCTCGCTCCGAACAGCGAGATGAGGGAGATCAAGCTCGACAAGGCGGAGCTGACGTTTTCCCTGCCGCTCGTCGACGGCCAGATCGTATTCCTGAGGATGACGGTCGACGGCGACAAGATGGCCGGAACGTGGACCACGTCCGAAGGGAACATGGGGGCCATCGCTTTCGAAAAAAAGAAATAGCTCTCGACGCGCCGGAAAGATATAATCCCGCCTTCGCGCGTTGAGGACCTCGTGAAACCGATCGCTCGCCGGGTGGAGAAGTTCATTTTCGCGGGGATCGTCTTCGCGGCTCTTTTCGCCGGTCGGCCTTCGTCCCTGGCGGCCACCGAAAAGCTCCCGCCGCTCACCCCCTACCGGACCGAGACCCCCCCCGTCCTCGACGGCGTCCTCGACGATGCCGTCTGGAAGTCGGCCCCCTCGGAGACGGGCTTCAAGACGTGGACCCCGGATTTCGGGAAAGACATGCGCGAGAAGACGGTCGTCTACTATGCCTACGACCGCGAAAACCTCTACTTCGCCTTCCGCTGCCACGACGGCGAGCCGTCCAAGATCAAAGCGACCCTGGCCGCCCGGGACACGATCCATCGCGACGACTGGGTCTGCCTCAACCTCGACTCCTTCGACGACGCCCAGTCCCTCTACGCCTTCTACGTCAACCCTCTCGGCATCCAGGGCGATTCCCGGCTCGAGGGCGCCCTGGAAAACGAAGACTACCCGGTCGACGTCGTCTGGTATTCCGCCGGAAAAATCGACGCCGAGGGCTACGTCGTCGAGATCAAAATCCCCTTCAAGAGCATCCGCTACCGAAGAAAAGAGCCGGTGGCCATGGGGATCATCTTCGAGCGCCGGGTCAGCCGCCAGTCCGAACAGGGGACCTATCCACCTCTCGACCCGGCCCTGGGACCTAATTTCCTGACCCAGATGCGGCCTCTCCGTTTCACGGATATCAGGCACTACACCCTCTTCGAGGCCCTGCCGGCCGCGACCTACGGCCGCCGGAGCGAGCTCGCGGACGGCGAGCTTCGGGCCCAAAAAGCCGCGGCGGATTTGAGCCTGACCGCGAAGATCGGATTGTCCTCTCAACTCATCCTCGACGGAACGCTCAATCCCGACTTCAGCCAGATCGAGTCCGACGCCGGACAGGTCGATTTCAACCTCCGCCACGCCCTCTTCTTCCCCGAAAAGCGGCCGTTCTTCCTCGAAGGCCGGGAAAAATTCACCTTCGCCGCGTCTCAGTCGGGCGACCCGTTGGACGCGGCCGTCCACACCCGGACGATCGTCAATCCCATCCTGGCTTTCAAGCTCAACGGAAAAATCGCGGCCAAGGACGGCCTGGCGGCGATATACGCCCTGGACAAGCTCCCGGCCGGAGGGCCGAACGATTCCGCCCACTTCACCATCGTCCGCTACAAGCACGCCTTGACGGAGGACAGCTTCTGGGGGGCGTTCATGACCGGCCGCTTCGAAGGGCCTCATTACAACGCCGTCGCCGGAGCGGACGGGCAGATCCGCCTTACGCCGGCGAGCATCGTCGGCTATCACGTCTTCACCTCGTTCACCAAACCCGGGGACGGGACTTCGGCGGCCGAAGGTACGGCCCTGGGCCTCCAGTTCGACTCCATGTCGCGCAACCTGATCCTTCACGTCTCCGTCAAGGATTTGAGCAAGGACTTCGCGACCGAGACCGGCTACCTGACCCGGAACGGCATCGCCCGCGTCAAGTTCGGCGCGATCCCGATGATCTACCCGAAATCGAAATTCCTCCTCCGGATCGACCCCCTCGTCCACGCCATCCAGATCCGCGACAAGGCGAGCGGGCTGTGGGAGACGTTCGACTCCCTCGACCTTCGCCTGATGTTCCCCCGCAACACGGCGCTCGTCCTCGGCGGACGCTACGTCACCGAGGTCTACAACGGCAAGCGGTTCGGCCGGAGCGGATTCCGCCTGGTCGCCTCGAGCCTCATCACCAAAAAAATCAGCGCGAGCGTCTCCTTTGTGACCGGCCAAAAAATCCGCTATCTCGCCGACCCCTACCAGGGCCGGGGGAGCGACGCCTCGGCTTCGCTGTCGTATTTCCCCTCCGAGAAGCTCAATTTCGCTCTCTCCCTGGCTTACTCCGACTTCGCCCGGGCGGCGGACGGCGTCCGGGAATACGACTACACGATCGTCCGGAGCGTAACCGCCTACCAGGTCAGCAAATATCTCTTCTTCCGGGGGATCGGCGAATACAACTCCTTCCGGAAGCGCCTCCTGACCGATTTCCTGGCCTCCTTCACGTCCATCCCCGGGACGGTCGTCTACCTCGGCTACGGGAGCGCCTTCGAAAAGATCGCCTGGAGCGGGGAGGCCTACCTTCCCTCGGACCGCTTTCTCGAGTCCCGGCGGGGATTCTTCTTCAAAGCCTCCTATCTCTGGAGGCTCTAGAAAAGAAAGAACGTTTCTCGAAGGCTAAGAGAGAAACGTTCTCTCTTTAAAAAATTGGTTCTCTTCCATTCGGTGTGGGTTCATGAAGCCGGGGCGACGGCCTCGCTCCCAGGCCCGGTTCTTCACGCCCTCCCGAGGCCAGGCGGCTCGGCGACGAAGAACTCGCGTCCCGGCCCCTCATTTTACGGGTGTTCGCCGGGACGCTCAAACAGCTTCGCCGGCCGGCTTCTTCCGATCCGGCTGCCCTCGCCGCCGGGGTCGGGAGGGCTAAACCGGACATGTCCGCTCGGTCCGTCACCCCGTCTTCTCGACTTTCACCCACACAAAATGGAAGAGAGCCAAAAAATTTAACAACTTGTCAACAGAATTGCGACCACCCGGCCTTTCTCCAGGCGGGACGGCCTTTGGCACGAATCCTGCATGTTCGGAGGCGGAGGGAAACAGGGATGACCGAAGAACAGACCGTCGCCCTCGCCCAGGAGGGAGATCCAAGGGCTTTCAGGGACCTCTACCAGAGGCATTACGGACGGATTTTCAGGCTCGCCCTCCGCTACATGCGGTCGCTTGAAGACGCGGAGGATGTCGCCCAGGAAACGTTCATCAAGGCTTATTCCGGCCTCGATTCCTTCGACCGCGGCTTCGGGTCCGGCTTCTCCGCCTGGCTGAACAGGATCTGCGTCAATTGCGCCATCGACCACCGCCGGAAAGCCAAGCGGATGGCCGGAAACGGGCTCGTCGCCCTCGAAGACCTTCATCACGAGCCGGTTTCGCCGGGGCCTTCCCCCGAGGACAAGGCCATTTCGGCCGAAGCCTTCTCGGCCATCGCCGCCTGGACGGCCCGGCTGTCTCCGCGCCAAAGAATCATCTTTGCCCTCCGCTATCGCCAGCACCTCGACATCAAGCAGATCGCCGGGCGGCTGGACTGCTCAGAGGGCAACGTCCGGCTCCATCTCTTCCGCTCGACCCTGAAGCTTCGGCACTGCTATTCGGAGACGGCCGCCGCGGCGTCCTGAGCGGAGACCGTCTTCTGATTTCCCTCGACCGCCTCCGCCTGGACGGCTGCCTTCCCCGCCTGTGATAAAATGCGGCCATGGAAGAGCGCCTGGAGCGGTTTGCCGCCGCTTTGGCCGAGATCCCGTTCTGGCTCTCCCGGCCGCCGGACCGGCGCGAGAGCGGCGATCCCGAAAGCGTCCTCCTTTCCCTGGCCGCGGCGTCTCTCCTCGGCCGGCGGTACCGCCGGGTCGTCGTCGACGAAGGGCGTTATTGGAGCCGGGTCGCGACCGACCTCATCGCCCGCCGGGAAATCCCCCGCTGGGCCGACCACCGCCGGTTCGAGGCCGAGTACGAGCATCTCGGCAAGGGCGCCTGGGTCGAGCTCTACCGGATTCTCTTCGGCCGGCCCCTCCGCCGGATTCTCGCCGCGGCGAAGGCGGCCGCCCCGGGACCCGTCCTCGAGCTCGGCAGCGGCTGCGGGTGGCTGTCCCTGGAAATCGCCCGTCTCGGCCGGGACGTCGTCGCCATCGACGCCAGCGCCGACGAAATCGCCCTGGCCCGTTTCTTCGACGCCAACCGCCATCGTTACGGCCGAGACCTCGGCCGGCCCTTCTACGGATTCCGACAGGCTCCGCCCGGGCGGCAGGGCAAGATCACCTTCTTCGCCGCCGACCTCAACGAAGCGGTCCTCCCGGAAGGCCCGTTTCCGCTGGCCGTCTCCTGGGAGTCCCTCCACCATCTTCAGAACCTCGGCGATCTTTCGGCCGCGGTCCGCCGGGTCCTCTCTCCGGGCGGGCTCTTCCTCGTCCACGAAACGATCCATGAAGAGCTCACCGGAAGCCGCCTGCGGAAATGGCTGACCTCCGGGGCATTCCTCCGTCTCCTTCGATTCCTCCCCCCCGGAAAAACAGGCCGTCCGATCCACGAGTTCGAACCCGGCCTGTTCGAAGACTTCGAGCGGGCTTTCCCTCCGGCCGAGGACGGAGGAGACGATGTCCTGGACAGCCCCTTCGAAGGCGCGACCGGCGAGGCCATGGAAAACATCCTGGCCGCGGACTTCGAAGTCGCCGCCCGGCTTCCGGGCCACCATGTCCTCACCGAGGCCGGCGGATTTCAGGTTCTGGAGGACTGGACGAGGCGGTTCGGACGTCCGCCGTCCCGCCGGCTCGTCCGGTGGCTCTTCCGCGCGGTCAAGCTCGTCGACGACCTCGCCGTCCGGTTTCTGGCCAAACGTCCGCGGCATGTTTTTCTCGCCCTCAGGCCAAAGCCGGCCCCGGCCGAGACCGCTCCGGCGTCGTTCAGGGACCGCGTCGGCCGGCGCTGCGGCCGGGCCCTGGGCGAGGAGGAATGGCCATCGGCCCTCGACCGTGTTTTCCGCCGGGTCGTCGTCCGGGAAGACCGTTGGGCCGAGGACCTCGACCGTTATTCCTTCGAAACCTTGTTCAAGAACGGGGTTCGAATGTCGGGGACGTGGGACGAGCTTCTCCTCGACGGCGGCTGGTACATCCGGGAGGGCGATTACCGATGGACGAACGGGTCGGGCGGGATCCATCTCGCCGTTCCCCGCGGAACCCGTGGGCTGGAAGTCGAAATCATGGGCTCCCCCAAGGCGACCCCGGCGAATCCCCAGCCCCTCGTCCTCCGCGGCGGCGAAGGGGATATTTGCCGGTTTCAGGTCGAAAGGCCGGGCTGGCAGGTGCTTCGGGCCCCGCTGGAGACGCTTCCCGAAGACGTCGGGCTGTGCCGCCTTGAGAGCCCCGTCTTCAACCCCCGGCAAGATTTGGGAGAAGAGGACGCCCGGAATCTGGGCGTCGCCCTTCGTTCGATCCGTTTCCTGAGATGACCAAGACCGGGAGACCCGCATGAAAGCCATGGTTCTGGCCCGTGTCGGCAGGCTGGAGGAAGGTTTTCCGCCCCTTGAACTCCGGGACGTCCCGGCCCCCGAGCCCGGCCCGGGAGAAGTCCTCGTCCGCGTCGCGGCCTGCGGCGTCTGTCACACCGAACTCGACGAGATCGAAGGGCGGACCCCGCCGCCCCGCCTGCCGGTCATCCCAGGCCATCAGGCCGTCGGCCGGGTCGAGCGATGCGGCGAGGACGCATCCTTGTACAAGCCGGGCGACCGGGTCGGCGTCGCCTGGATTCATTCGGCCTGCGGACGCTGCGCCTACTGCCTCGGCGGGAGGGAAAACCTCTGTCCCGAATTCCGGGCCACGGGCCGCGACGCCGACGGGGGATACGCCGAGTACGCCGTCGTCCCCGAATCGTTCGCCCTGCCGATCCCGGACGCCTGGATCGACGTGGAGGCCGCCCCCCTCCTTTGCGCCGGGGCCATCGGTTATCGCTCCCTGCGCCTGACCGGGATGAGGAGCGGCCAGAGGCTCGGCCTGACGGGCTTCGGGGCGTCCGGCCATCTCGTCCTCAAGCTCGCCCGGCACGAATTTCCCGCGAGCGACATCTTCGTCTTCGCCCGGAGCGAGCCCGAGCGGGCCTTCGCCCTCGAACTCGGAGCCCGGTGGGCCGGGGCGACCGAGGACGCCCCGCCCGAGCCGCTTGAGGCGATCATCGACACGACTCCGGTCTGGAAACCCGTGGCCGCGGCCCTCCGCCGCCTCGCCCCGGGAGGACGGCTCGTCATCAACGCCGTCCGCAAGGAAAACACCGACAAGGAGGCCCTCCTCGGCCTCGACTATCCGGCCGACTTGTGGATGGAAAAGGAAATCAAGAGCGTGGCCAACGTCACCCGGCAGGACGTCCGGGGATTCCTGGCCAAGGCGGCCGAAATGGGCCTGCGGCCCGAAGTCGAAACCTACGCCCTGGCCGAAGCCAACGTCGCCCTGGCCGAGCTCAAGCTCGGCCGCATCCGCGGCGCCAAGGTCCTCAAAATTCGATGACGCTCGACTTCGACGAAACGGCCACCCGGATCGAGGCCGCTCTCCGGGGACCGCTCCCCGGTCCGGCGGCCCAGCTCCGGATGGCCGTCCTTCCCGGCGCCGACCGGATTCCCTACCGGGAGTTCGAGTCCATCGCTCAAAAGGCCGGGGTCATGATCCTCCTTTATCCGCGCGGGGAATCGGCCCACCTCGTCCTGATCAAGCGGACCGAGGGCGTCGAGCACCACAAGCACCAAATCAGCTTTCCGGGAGGCCGGCTCGACCCGGGGGAAAACTTCGTCCAGGCCGCCCTCAGGGAAACGGAAGAGGAAATCGGCCTCCCTCGCGGACGGGTCCGCGTCCTCGGCGGCCTGACGCCCCTCTACATTCCCCCGAGCAATTATTGCATGTACCCCGTCGTCGGCGCTTTGTCCGAGACGCCGGCCTTCCGGGCCGGGCCGGGCGAAGTCAAAGAGGTCATCGAGGTCCCCCTCGGCGCCCTCCTCGACCCGGCCGTCCTCCGGTCCGAAAGGCACGAGGTCATGGGGGCCCGGCGCGACATTCCCTACTACGCCTTCGGCCCGCACAAAATCTGGGGCGCCACGGCCATGGTCCTGGCCGAATTCCTCGCCCTCCTGGCCGAAGCTTGACCGATCCTCTCCAAACGCTGGAGGATGGTCATGTCGCCGCATAACGCTTTTTGTTGTAGAATACCTTTTTCTCCGGATCGACCCTTCATGGAGGCTAGAGTGAAAAAGACCTTCATCTTCGTCCTGGCCCTGGCCGTCGCCGCCGCGGCCTGCGCGAAAAAGGAAGAGGAAACGCCCGTGACCCCGACCGAAAACCCCTTCTTCACCGAATGGACGGCGCCCTTCGGGACACCGCCGTTCGGCCAAATCAAGGAAGAGCACTACCGGCCGGCCTTCGAGGCCGGCATGGCCGAGCAAAAAAAAGAGGTCGCCGCGATCATCTCCAACCCCGAGCCGCCGACCTTCGCCAACACCGTCGAGGCCCTCGAGGCAAGCGGCGAGCTTCTGACCAAGGTCGCCAACGTCTTTTTCATGTACACGGCCAACCACACGAACGACACCCTCCAGAAAATCCAGCAGGAGATGGCCCCCCTCCTCTCCAAGCACAACGACGACATCGCCCTCGACCCGGAGCTGTTCGCCCGGGTCAAGGCCGTCCATGACCGGAAGAACAAGCTGACCCTGACCCCCGAGCAGGCCCGCCTCCTCGAAAAGACCCACAAGGACTTCGTCCGGGCCGGGGCGTCCCTCGACGAGGCGAAAAAGGCCGAACTCCGGAAGGTTAACGAGGAGCTGACCGTCCTGTCGGTGAAGTTCGGCCAGAACGTCCTCAAGGAGGACAACGGCTTCGCCCTCGTCCTCGACAAGCCCGAGGACCTCGCCGGGCTTCCGGCCGACCTCGCCGCGGCCGCGGCCGAGGCGGCCAAGGCCAGGGGGATGGAAGGGAAATGGGTCTTCACCCTCCACAAACCGAGCTGCATCCCCTTCTTCCAGTATTCCAGCCGCCGCGATCTCCGGGAGAAGCTGTTCAAGGCCTTCATCTCCCGGGGCGACAACGACAACGAGTTCGACAACAAGGCCGTCGCCGCGAAAATCGCCGCTCTCCGGGTCGTCCGGGCCAGCCTCCTCGGCTACAAGACCCACGCCGACTACATCCTCGAGGAGAACATGGCCAAGACGCCGGCCGGGGTGACGAAGCTCCTCGACCAGATCTGGAAGCCGGCCCTGGCCACGGCCAAGGCCGAGGCCGGGGAGCTGCGGGCGATGATGAACGCCGAGGGGATCGCCGGCCCGCTCCAGCCGTGGGACTGGTGGCATTACGCCGAAAAGCTGAAGAAGGCCAAGTACGACCTCGACGACGAAACGCTCCGGCCCTATTTCGAGCTTAAGGCCGTCCGCCAGGGGGCCTTCGACGTGGCCAACAAGCTCTGGGGCCTGACCTTCACCCCGCGGACCGATATTCCCGTCTACCATCCCGAGGTCGAGGTCTTCGAGGTCCGGGAAGCCGACGGGGCCCACGTCGGGATCCTTTACTCCGACTACTTCCCCCGCGCCTCGAAGCGCGGCGGGGCCTGGTCGGGATCGATCCGCGAGCAGGGCGTCCGCGACGGGAAGAGGATCGCCCCGATCAACTACAACGTCGGCAACTTCACCAAGCCGACGGCCGAGAAGCCGTCCCTCCTGACGTTCGAGGAGGCCTCGACCCTCTTCCATGAGTTCGGTCACGCCCTGCACGACCTCCTGTCCGACGTGACCTACACCTCGCTTTCCGGGACGAACGTCCCCCGCGACTTCGTCGAGCTCGGCTCCCAAATCATGGAGAACTGGGCCGGCGACGCGGCGGTCATCAAGACCTACGCCAAGCATTACCGGACCGGAGAGCCGATTCCCGACGAGCTCATCGCCAAAATCCGGAAGGCCGCCTTCTTCAACCAGGGCTTCATCACCGTCGAATACATGTCGGCCTGCTACCTGGACCTGGACTGGCACACCCTCGTCGAGCCCAAGGAGATGGACGCCGTCGCCTTCGAGAACGCCTCCCTGAAGAAAATCGGGATGATCCCGGAGATCGTCGTCCGCTACAAGTCGGCCTACTTCCAGCACATCTTTTCAAGCGGCTACTCGGCCGGCTACTACAGCTACATCTGGTCCGAGGTCCTGGACAAGGACGCCTTCGAGGCCTTCAAGGAGACGAGCCTCTTCGACCCGGAGACCGCCCGCCGCTTCCGGGAGTCGATCTACGCCAAGGGCGGCTCGGACGACCCGATGAATCTCTACAAGGCCTTCCGCGGGCGCGAGCCCAAGGTCGAACCCCTGCTCCGGGCCCGCGGCTTCCTGAAATAAGTGGCGACCGAGGACCGCGTCCCGCCCTCCGGGGAGAGGATGGTCCGGACGGGCTGTCCCTCCCACAACTGCGGCGGCCGCTGCCTTCTCCGCGTCTGGGTCCGCGACGGGGCCATCACCCGGATCGACACCGACGACCGGCCTACGGACGACCCCTCGGCCCCGCAGCTCCGGGCCTGCATTCGGGGACGATCCTATCGGGCACGGCAGAACCACAAGGACCGCCTCCGCTACCCGATGAAGCGCGTCGGCCGGAGGGGCGAAGCGAAGTTCGCCCGCGTCTCCTGGGACGAGGCCCTGGACAGGGTCGCCTCCGAGATTCGCCGCGTCCGGGAGACCTACGGCAACGCCGCCGTTCACATCCCCTACGGGACGGGAAGCTACAACCAGACGAACGGCCGTTGGCCGGCCAACCGCCTGATGAACCTCGCCGGCGGTTCGCTCGGCTTCTACAACTCCTATTCCTGGGCCTGCATCTCCGCGGCCACGCCGACCGTCTACGGGACGGCCGTCACCGGAAACCAGCGCCAGGACTGGCTAAACGCCCGGACGATCCTCATGTGGGGCTGGAATCCGTGCGAGATGCGCGACGGAACGAACTCCGAATACTTCGTCCGGCTGGCCCGCGAGCGCGGCGCCCGGGTCATCGGCATCGATCCCCGGATGACGCTCTCGGCCGTGGCCTTGGCCGACGAGTGGATTCCCATCCGGCCGGGGACGGACGCGGCGATGATGAGCGCCATGGCTTACGTCATGATCACGGAGGGCCTCATCGACCGCGGGTTCATCCGGACGCACTGCCTCGGCTTCGACGAAACGCAAATGCCCGCCGGAGCCGAGGGAGAGGAGTCCTACCGGGACTACATCCTCGGGACGCGCGACGGCGTCCCGAAGACGCCGGCCTGGGCCGAGAGAATCACGGCCGTCCCGGCGGCGACGATCGCCCGCGTCGCCCGCGAGTACGCCTCGGCCAAGCCGGGAATTCTCTATCAAGGCTACGGGATGCAGAGGCGGGCCTACGGCGAACAGCCCGTCCGGGCCGGTTGCGTCCTGGCCGCGATCACGGGCAACGTCGGGATTCCGGGCGGATGGGCGAGCGGGATCGCCCTTCAGACGGCCGGCGGCGCCGCCCGCTGGTCGGCCTTCCCCCTCGGGGAAAACCCGGTCAAGGCCGAGATCCCGTCTTTCCTTTGGACCGAGGCCGTCCTCCGGGGACGGGACATGGGTCCGGCCTCCGGCGTCCGCGGCGCCGACCGGTTGGGGACGGACATCAAGCTGCTCTGGGCCGTGGCCTCCAACCTCCTCATCAACCAGCATGCCAACGTCAACCGCTCGGCCCGGATCCTGGCCGACGAAACGCTCGTCGAGACGGTCATCGTCCAGGACAATTTCATGACCCCGACGGCCCGCTTCGCCGACCTCGTCCTTCCGGCCTGCACCCAATTCGAGACCTGGGGCCTGGCCGACGGCTGGAAGTACGGCGAAGAGCTCCTTCTCATGCCGAAAATCGTCGACCCGCCCTTCGAGGCCCGGAGCGACTACGCGATTTGCGCCGGGATCGCCCGCCGCCTCGGCCTCGAGGAGGCCTTCACCGAAGGGCGCGACGAGCGCGGCTGGATCGCCTGGGTCATCGAGGAGTACCGGAAGACCGGCTACCCCGGCGTTCCCGCCCTGGATGATTTCGAAGCCTCGAACCGCGGCCTCTATGGCCTCCCGGTCAAGGACCCGGCCGTCGCCTTCGCCGATTTCCGCCGCGATCCAGCGGCCCATCCCCTGCCGACGCCCTCGGGGAAAATCGAGATTTTTTCGAAGACGCTCTTCGACCTCGGCCGCCCGGACGAGATCCCGGCCGTGCCGAAGTACATCCGGGAATGGGAAAGCCCGTTCGGACCGGAGGCCGAGCGCTATCCTCTCCAGGCCGTCGGCCCGCACACCCTGGCCCGCGTCCATTCGACCCTGGAGGGCGTTGCCATGCTCGAGGAGGCCTTTCCCCATCGCCTGTTCATCAACCCCCGCGATGCCGAGCCGCGCGGGATCGGCGACGGGGCGATGGTCAAGGTCTGGAACGACCGCGGGGCGATCCTTGTCCGGGCCCGCCTGACGGAACGGATCATGCCCGGGGTCGTGGCCGTCCCCCAGGGGACGTGGTGGACTCCGGGTCCCGACGGCGTCGACCGCCGCGGCAACATCAACGTCCTGTCGTCGGAGCGCTGGACGCCCTACGCCTTCGGGAACGCCCAGCATACGATCATGGTCCAAGCCGCGCCGGCGGCGAGGCGGTGAGGCATGGCCGAGGAGCTCGGATTCCTCGTCGATTCGGCCTCGTGCTCGGGCTGCAAAGCCTGCCAGGCCGCCTGCAAGGACAAGCATGACCTCGGCCCGGGGATCCTGTGGCGCCGGGTCTACGAGGTCTGCGGAGGCGGCTGGCGGCGCGAGGGGGAGGCCTGGGTGCCGGACGTCGCGGCCTACAACCTCTCCCTGGCCTGCAACCACTGCGAAAATCCGCTCTGCCGCGACGCCTGTCCCTCGGGCGCGATCCGCAAGCTCGAGGACGGCCTCGTCCTCATCGACGAGGACAAGTGCCTCGGCTGCCGCTACTGTGAATGGGCCTGCCCCTACGGGGCGCCGCAGTACGACCCCGTCTCCCGGGTGATGACGAAATGCCGGTTCTGCCTCGACGAACTCGACCAGGGCCTGCCTCCGGTCTGCGTCCGGGCCTGCCCGATGAGAGCCCTCGACTTCGGACCCGTCGAGGAGCTGCGCCGGAGGCCCGGAGGCACGGCCGATGTCCATCCGCTTCCGCCGTCTTCCGTGACAAAGCCGGCCGTGGTCATCAAGCCGCACGGCCAGGCCGACCGGGCGAAGGCGGCCGCCGCCCTCGTCGCCAACCGGGAGGAAGTCTGAGATGATCTCCCGGGAGTGGCCTCTCGTCCTGTTCACCCTCCTGGGGCAATCCGCGGCCGGGCTGGCTTTCTTCTACCTCCTGCCCCTCTACAGTCCGGCCGCCCGGGCGGCCCTCCCCCAGCTCCGAGCCCTTCGCCTGGGAGCCGCGCTCGGCATCCTTCTTCTGGCCGCGGCCGCGGCCGTCGTTTCGCTCGGCCACCTCGGCCGGATGCCCCGGGCGCCCCGGTCCCTGGCCAACCTCGGCACGTCATGGTTGAGCCGGGAAATCGCGGCCCTCGTTTTGTTCCTCATCGCCGCCGCGGCCCTGGCCTTCGGGGAATTGCGGGACGTCGAGGCCTCGATCCGGGCGGCCTTGGCCGGGCTGACGACGACGGCCGGAGGGATCTTCGTCTACACCATGGCCCGCCTCTACATGCTGAAGACCGTCCCGGAATGGAACACCGCGGCCACACCGGCCGCGTTTTTCTCCTCGGCCGCGGTCCTCGGGGCCGTCCTCGCCTCCGTCGTCCTCAGGACGGGCCATCCCCGCTTCCGGACCCAGCTTCCCGTGGTCGCCCTGACGGTCATGGGGCTCGTCTATCTCGAGATGTTTCTCTTCACCCCCCGGTTCGGACTCCTGGCCCGGAAGGAGGCCTCCCCGGCTTTCAAGCCCGACCCCCGCCTGCCCTCGATTTTCGCCGTCCGGATGCTTCTTTTCGCCCTGGCGATTCTCGTCTGGGGGATCTCGATCCTGAAGCCGGAGGCGGCCGGTCCGGCGGCCTGGGCGGCCTTGGCTCTCCTCCTCGGCTCGGAAATCCTCGGCCGCCGGCTATTCTACTCCATCCCCCGGAATCTTTAACGGTCGCCGGCGACGCGTTTCCCGATAAAGGCCCGATAATCCTCCGGCGTGTTGATGTTCGCCGGCATCAACTCGGGCCCGAGGCCGACAAAGGCCGACCGGACGCGGGGATAGAGGTCGAGGAGGCTTCTCCGTCCCGAGGACAGAAGGCCCTCGACGGCCGGGATGACGCTCCGCATGTAGACGCCGAGAAGCGGCTCCTTGTATCCGTCCGGCCCGACGGCGACGGCGCAATCGCGTCCGGCGGCCCGGCGGCTGAGGGCGCGGACGGCGGAGGGCTTGACGTCCGGCATGTCCGCGGCCAGGACAAAACAGGCTTCGTTCCGGGCCGCCCGCAGCCCGGTCAGAAGGCCGCGGAGCGGCCCCTGGCCCGGGACTTCGTCCCCGGCCGGAAGGAGCCGCGCCGCGAGGCCGGGGACATCCAGACGCCCGAGGATGGCCGCCGCCCGGCGCCGGCTCGAAGCGCTGACGACGACCTCGTCGAAAAAGCCGGCCAGGGGGGCGACGACGCGCTCGAGGAGAACGCCGTCGCCGACGGGGAGAAAGGCCTTGTCGCGTCCCATCCGCCGGCTCCGCCCGCCGGCCAGGACGACGAGAGTCATCGGCCGGCCCGCGCAGCGGAACTTCCTCATGGCGGCTCCTATTATACGCGAACGTTCTTTCCCGGCCTTCAAGAAGCGTGCGTTCTCCGTCATCGGGTATAATGGGGTCATGTCGAGGCCGGGCGGTCGAAAACCCAGAGGATTCGCCGCCGCCGTCGAAGGCCGGTTTCCCGGACTGATGGCGAGAATCCAGAGCGCCGTCGAGGAGTCCGAGCGGCGCTTCGCCGGAAACGATCCCGAATCCGACGGCAGTTTTCTCTGGGAGCATACCCTCCACGTCGCCGCCATCGCCTTCGCCCTCGCCCGCTCCGAAAAAGCCGACCCGGCCCTGGCCGCCGTCGTCGCCCTTCTCCATGACGCGGGCAAGTTCTCCGGCGGCCTCTACCACGAGGGCGACGAGCCCGAAGAGGCCGCGGCCGCCCGGCTCGCCGTCCCGCTCCTCCGCCGCTCAAAGATGGGCCTTGCCGAACGCGGCGCGGTCGGGAAGGCGTTGGGGGCTCTTTACAATCCCTCCGCCTCCGCCGATCCCCTGGCCGCGATCGTCCACGACGCGGATTTTCTGTCGAAGTTCGGCCTCGTCGGCGTCGCCCAATTCTTCATCAAGTCCGCTCTCCGGGGAAAGACCCTCGGGAGGGCGGTGGCCGAATCCCTGAGCAAGGAGCTGACTTACGCCGCCTGCCTTCCGGCCAATATGCGGACGGCCGCCGGACGGGTCCAAGCCGAAAGAAAAGCGGCCGAGACGACGGCGTTTTTCGAGGCTTTTCTCTCGGAAATCCGGGAAACACGGGGCCTGAAATACCGGATCGAGACGGTCTTTTGGGCCCATCCCCGGCGGCCTGAACTGCGGCTCCGGATCCGCCTCGTGCGTCCCGAGGCCTGCGACAGGTGCGGCGGCCGTCCCCGGACTTCACTCGCCTCCGTTTCCGGGACCAAATGCGAGAGGCTCGAGGCAAGGATCGAATGCGGCCGCTGCGGGGCCCGTTCGGAGATATCATTCTGTCTTCCCGAGCTCGCGGCCTGAAAAAAAATTCAATCCCCGCCTCGCTTTCCCGACTAAAAGGACGGATGAGACAAAGGCGCGGACCAGTCCATGACCCGGTGATAGGGGTTCGAGGGGCGTGTTTTTTCGGTGAAAGGCTGGACAAAACACAATCATTTGTGTATTTATTAAGAAGAGAACGTATATCTTGAGCTATGATCAAGCCTGAGGAAGGAGTCCGGGGATTGACCCTTTGTCAGGGCCGGCCGAGGGATTCGAGCCATGAATGAAGGTCCCATCTCGGCCGCCGGCCGCGACTCCAAGTGGAAAGTCCTGGCCGTTGACGCCAAATCGGCCCGCCTGGAAGCCCTCCGCTCGATCATCGGCGGAGGGGCGGAATTCTACAGCGCCCGCGGCCTGCCCGAGGCGTTCTACTGGATGGAAAAGCTGGGGACGATGGACGCCCTCATCCTCCATCACCCCGCCGCCCTCTCCTCCCGGCCCAAGGACCTTCTCCAGGCCTTGCACGAGTCTCTCGAACGCCCGGGCGATATCATCAAATTCCTGATCGTCGACCCCAGGGACGAGTCCGAACTCCGGGCCTGGCCCTATCTGTCCCCGTCCGACGTCATCCTGACGAACGGCGTCTCTCCCGCGGCCCTGTGGAAAGAGGTTCGCCGGCGGTTGGCCCACCGGGAGCGCGAAAAACGCTCCTCCCTGCGGGTCCCTTTTCCGGGGAAAAAAGAGATCGCCGTCGACACCGGCGCCGGCCGCGGCCTCCTCATCGACCTCAGCGAGACGGGGATGTTCGTCGGGAACGTCCGCGGGCTCGCCGTCGGCCAATCCGGTCCGTTCGTCATCCGCGTCTCCGGCCTCGAACCCATCCGGGCGGAGGGAACCGTCGTCAGGTCCGACCCCGAGGAAAGCGGGGTCGGCATCGCTTTCCGGCTTCTCGACGAGACGGCCGGGCGGGCGATCTTCGAGCTCCTTTCCCGGGCCGTGGCCTACAGCGACCTCGAGGGGCTCAAGGAGCGATATCCTTTTCTCCGGACCCGGGAGATGGTCCCTTTCCAGGCCCCGTCCAAGATCGCCGGGCTCTTCCGGGAAGCGATGCGGACAAAAGCGGACATGATGGCCCTCCTGGCCCAAGGGAACGTCCGGGCCGTCCTCGCCCTCGAAAACCTGGAAGAGGATCGGGTTTGCGTCTTTCAAGGCCAAGAACTCGACCTCAAGTTCAAGACCGCCGACCCGATTTTTCTCTCCTTCCATCTCGGCTACGCGACCTACAATTTCGAGACGACGGTCCGACGGATCGAACCGGACGGCCGGCGGATGGAGTGCTTCTATCCCCGGGTGATCTTCTACTCGGAAAAGCGGTCCGTCCCCCGCCAAAGGCCCGCCGATGGCTTTGTCCTGGAAATCGACCTCCCGGCCCCCTACAACACAAAGATCCGGGGCCCCGTGGCCGACCTCTCCGAGAACGGGGCCAGCGTCGTCCTTCGGGGATCCGGCCACGTGTTCCTCAAGGGGACGCCGATCGAGTCGATCCGCATCCTCGACGGTCCGCGCCTCGTCCATGAAAGCCGGGGCGAGGTCCGGCACGCCGCCGCGGCCCCGGGCGAGTCCGGACCAGCGATGAAGATCGGGATCCAGTTCGGGATCGGCCGGATGAACATCGAGGCCATCAAGGCCCCTCCCCTGGACGACTTTTCAGACGGAGGGCGGACGGCCCGCCGGGGCTCCCCGGCGGCTCGCCGGCCGGGGGATTTCGAATCCAGGTTCATGGCCCCGCCAGAGGTCGTCAGGTTCTCCGGCCGAAAAGGCGAGACGATCGTCGGCCTCCTGAACACGTCGCTTCCCCTGGACAGCCGCCCCGTTCCCGTCGTCCTCATCCCTCCGGCCTTCGGTAAAACCAAGGAAACGTTGTCCAGCCTGGCCCTGTCCCTGGCCGCCAACTTCTATCTTTTCGACAAACCCCTGGCCGTCCTTCGGTTCGACGGGATCCGCCGCAAAGGCGAGAGCCACAAGGATCCCGAGGCCGCCGAGCCGCCCCACGAGATGATCAATGCGACCTACAGCCAGGGGGCCGAAGACATCGTCACGGCTCTCGAATGGATCGGCCGCAATCCGATGTTCACGGCCGACCGGGTCATCCTCGTGACCTTCTCCCTGGCCGCCCTGGAAGCCCGCCTCGCCCTCCGCGATCCCGACGTCCAGAAGAAATTCGCGTACTGGATCCCCTGCATGGGGACCCCCGAGATCCGCCAGCTCATGACCCGGATCAACTGCGGCCTCGACCTCCTCGAGCAGTACCAGCTCGGGATCAACGTCGGCGTCGTCCCCATCCTCGGCAATCTCGTCGACATCGACCGCTTCGCCGCCGACGGTCTCCGCCACCGCCTGGCCTCGCTCGACCACGCCCGCGAAGACATGCGGCGGATCGCCGTCCCCGTGACCTGGATCCTCGGCGAGCACGACCACTGGGTCAACCCCGACTTCGTCCGGGACATCATGGGTTTGGACGCCGGGGCCGCCCGCGAGGTCATGACCATCCCCCTCGGCCACAACGCCCGGAGCTCGGAGGAGGCCCTGCGGTTGTTCGGGACGATCGCCGCCCTGGCGTATCGCTTCCTCCACAAGGAGTCCATCCGGCCCGTCGTCCCCCCCCGGGAGCTCCTCGACCACGTCCGCCGCACCGAGAAGGACCGCCTCCCCGCCCGAGTCCTGCCCGACCGGAAGGCCTACTGGAAGCGCTATCTGACCGGCGAGGAGCAATGCATCGGGTTCGACATCTTCACCTTGACCGACGAATACCAACAGCTCATGAGGGACCAGCTCGATGCCCTGGACCCCCGGCCGGGAGAGTCCGTCCTCGACCTCGGAGGGGGGACGGGAAACTTCGTCGAGTCCCTCATCCGGTCCGGACGGCCCCGGCCCGCCCGGGTCACGATCGCCGACCTCATCCCCGAAGCCCTGGGCAAAGCCATGGAAAAGCTCTCGCCCTTCCTGGCCGCCGGGGGGGACGGCGGCTTCGTCAGCGCCGTCGTCTGCGACGTCGAGATGAACCGCTACGCCCCGCTCCGTCGGTTTCTCTCCGGGGAGA
Organism: Candidatus Aminicenantota bacterium; assembly: GCA_016867585.1. Lineage (GTDB taxonomy): Bacteria > Acidobacteriota > Aminicenantia > Aminicenantales > UBA4085 > JAAZPG01. The sequence goes on from VGJF01000010.1 coordinate 21,415, forward strand.
TCGCCTCATTCCGGGAATTGGCCGACCGGGTCGAGAACCTGCCGCTCGAAAGCGCGGAAAAAATCCAGGCGGCCTACACGCCCCGCCTCCACCGTCTCCTCCGCGGCGAGCCCCTGACGCCGGAGCGCGAGTCCTGGCTCAAATCTTGCCTTGGACCCGCCGAAGCGGCGATCATCCGGGATCTCAACGCCGCGGTCCGCTACGTCCGGGGCCTGGCGGGCCAGCCCCCCGTCTACACGGCGATCCGTCTTCCCGGGGATCTCGGCGACAACCTCCATCTCCCCCTGGCTTCGGGCTCGTTCGACAAGGTCCTCATGAGCCTCGTCCTCTCCTACATTTTCGACCCCCTCGAAAGCCTCATCGAGATCCGCCGCATCCTCCGCCCCGGCGGCCGCCTCGTCCTGTCGAGCATGATCCCCGACACGGACGCCTCGGGCGTCTTCACCGCTCTCGTGGACAAGGTCGAGAGGATGCCCGAAGAGGAGCTGCCTCCCCAGTGGTCGAAGCGGATCCTCCTCAAGTCCATGCGCTCCTTCCTCAATGACGCCCAGGCCCTGGTCGAGCTCGCCGAAGCGGGGACCTTCGACTTCTTCGACCCCGAAAAGCTCAAGGACATCCTCGACCAAGCGGGCTGGGACTGCCTGGGCCACATGCCGACCTTTGGGACGCCTCCCCAGGGCTATGTCATCGTCGCCCGCCCGCGGGAGAACCATGGCTGAGCCCCGGGTCGATTGGGACCGCTACTACCGGGATCACGAGCTCCGGAAAAGGGTCCGGCTGGCGATCCTGACGGTCATCGCCCTCTATCCCCTCTTCCTCGTCCTGGACAAAATCTACACCCCCGAGCACTTCGGGACGTTCGTCCTCATCCGCCTCGTCGTCGTCGTCGTCAGCGCGGCCTACCTTGTCCTGCTCGGCCAACTCCGCTCTCCCCGGGGGGTCATTCTTCTCGGCATCGCCCAGTCCCTGACGGCGACCCTCGGCATCGCGATCATGGTCCAGATCATGGGGGGCTTCAAGGCCAGTTATTACCAGGGCCTGACCCTGGTCATCGTCGGCATGCCGCTCCTTCTCCCCTTCCGCTTCCGGGACACGATCCCCCACTTCGCTTTCGCCTGGGCGATCTACGTCGTCCCCGGGCTCGTCCTCATGGGGACGCAAAAGCTCGAATGGCGGCTGTTCATCAACAATTTCTCGTTCCTGACGGCCATCGTCCTCATGGGCCTCTTCTCCTCTTATGTCATGGACCAGAGCCGGCGCCGAGAGCTCGAAGGCCGGATCGCCCTCGAACAGCTGACCGTCCAGCTCAAGAATTCCAACGAGCAGCTCAAGTCCATCGACAAGATCAAGACCCAGTTTTTCTCCAACGTCAGCCACGAACTCCGGACCCCCTTGACCCTCATCCTGGCTCCCTTGACGACTCTTCTCTCCGGAACGCTTCCGGCCGCCCATCGCGATTCCCTGGAAACCATGCAGCGAAACGGCCTCCGGCTTCTCAAGCTGATCAACAACCTCCTCGACCTGGCCAAGCTCGAGGAGGGGAAGATGCGCCTCAAGGTCAGGACGGTCGAGGCCAACGAGTTCATCGGGAACATCCTGTCGACGGTCAAACCCACGGCCGACCGCAAGCGTCTCCGGCTGTTTTTCCAGCATCCCCCCTCCGACGTCAAGGTCGATGTCGACCCCGACCAATTCGAAAAAGTCGTCCTCAACATCCTCTCCAACGCCTTGAAGTTCACCCCGGAGAGGGGCCGAATCACGGTCTACCTCGAGGAGCGCGAGACGGTCGTCGTCCTGACCGTCGAGGACACGGGGATCGGCATCCCCGAAAACATGCTCGAGGCCGTCTTCGACCGCTTCCGCCAGGTCGACGGCTCTTCCTCGCGGACCCACGAGGGGACGGGGATCGGCCTGGCCCTGGCCAAGGAGATCGTCGGCCTCCACGGCGGGACGATCCGGGCCGAGAGCGAGGTCGGCCGGGGGGCCCGCTTCATCGTCGAAATCCGCAAGGGCGACGCCCATTTCCCCGACGACGTCCTCGACCGGCGGACGGCCGACGTGCCCGTCCTCCTGAAGCGCCGCGAGTCCGACCTGGAGGGGGTGACCGTCCAGGACATCGTCTCCAACACCCGGGACCTCCAGCTCTCGGACCTCGAAAAAATCGACTTCCAGGCCGGACCGAGCCGGAGCGAGCGGAAGCACGACTATGCGATCCTCGTCATCGACGACAATCCCGAGATCCTCAAGCTCATGAAGCTTCTCCTCCAGGACGGCTTCGACCTCGACTTCGCCCTCTCCGGCCGGGAGGGTCTCCAAATCCTCCGCGACCGCGGCTCCGACCTCGTCCTGAGCGACATCATGATGCCCGAGATGGACGGCTACGCCCTCTGTCGGGAAATCAAGGCCGACGAGTCCCTCCGGCACACCCCGGTCATCCTCGTCACGGCCCGCTCCGGGGCCGAGATGCTGGCCGAAGGGATCGAATCCGGGGCCGACGATTACATCGCCAAGCCTTTCAACGCCGTCGAGCTCAAGGCCCGGATCCGGGCCCTCCTCCGGATGCGCCAGGTCGAGGCCGAGCTCGCCCTGGCCAACCGGAACCTCAAGATGCGGACCTCCGACCTCGTCGACCGCCAGAGGGCCCTCTTCATCTCCATGGTCAAGTCGCTCGTCTCGGCCCTGGAAGCCAAGGACGTCTACACCCGCCACCACTCGGCCCGGGTCACGGAGATCTCGCTGAAAATCGCCCGGGAGATGGGGTTCGGCGAGCGCGACCTGGCCGACCTCGAGCTGGCCGGGCTCCTCCACGACATCGGCAAGATCGGCGTCGCCGAGAACATCCTCAACAAGCCCGGGACCCTGACGCCGGAGGAGATGGTCCTGATCCGGGAGCATCCGGTCCACGGGGAGAGCATCCTCAAACCGGTCATCGAGCTCGCCCAGATCACGAAAATCGTCCGCCATCACCACGAGCGCTACGACGGATCGGGCTACCCGGACAAGCTCAAGGGCCTGGAGATCCCCCTGGGCGCCCGGATCATGGCCGTGGCCGACACCTACGACGCAATCACCTCCCGGCGGCCCTACCGGGGCGAAGAGTCCCACCACTTCGCGGTCAAGGAGATCATCCGCTGCTCCGGGTCGCAGTTCGACCCGGAGGTCGTCCAGCACTTCATGGACATGGCCAAGGAGATCTCCCGGATATCCGCGACGGAGCCGAAGCCCGCTTCGCCCTGAGCTATTTCGCGGCCCGGCTGAGCTCGAGGACCTGGAGCATCTTGGGGAGGAAAACGTCCTTCTTCTCGAAGCCCGTCGTCCGGGCTTCGACGACCTCGGTCCCGTCGGGCTTGAGAAAGATGAGGGTCGGCACGCCCCGGACGCCGTATTTCCGGGTGAAGGCCTTGACGGCCTCGTCCTTGCCGTCGGTCAGGTCGGCCTTCAGGCAGACGAATCCGCGAGAGGCGGCGACGACTTCGGGGGCCGAGAAGGTCAGCTTGTCGAGCTCCTTGCAGGGGATGCACCAGTCGGCGAAGCTGTCGATGAAGACGGGCTTGCCTCCCGCCAGGGCGGCGGCCAGGCGCTCCTCGCTGTAGGGGACCCAGGCGATCCGGCCGGCCGGCGCCGCCTCCGCCGAAGCGGATAAATCCCCGAGCTTTGCGGCCACGGTCTCGTCGAGATAAGCCTGCACGCCGGAAGAGGCGAGGACGAGGGCGGCCGCCAGGAAGACGATCCCGACTCCCGTCCGGACGAAGGGAAAGGCTTTGCCCGCCGTTTTCGTCGGCTCGATCCAGGCCATGTAAATCCCGCCGACGAGCATCGTCAAGGCCAGGGCGGCATGATAGACGAGGATGTTCGGGAAGAGCGGCTTGAGGAAATAGAAGGCCATGGCGATCAGGACGAAGCCGAAGATCTTGCGGACCCAGACCATCCAGGCTCCAGACCGGGGGAGCTTCCGGAGGCTGCCCGAGAAAACGGCCAGGAAGAGGAACGGCAGGCCCAGGCCGAGGGCCAGGACGAAGAACAGGCTGAAGCCGAGGACAAGGCTGCCCCGGTTGCCGACGTAGGTCAGGAGCCCGAGGACGAACGGCCCGATGCAGGGGGCGGCCACGATGCCGACGGTCAGGCCCATGGCCGCCGTCCCGAGATAGCCCTTCTGGGATCCCCCAGCGAGTTTGTTCAGGAAGGCGGGCATCCGGAACTCGTAGACATCGAACATGCTGAGGGAGAGGAGGAGCATGATCGCGGCGATGAAGACAAGGACGGCCGGGATCTGGAGGGCGGCCCCGAAAAGGCCGCCGGTGAAGGCGGCGACAAGGCCGAGGAGCGAATAGGTGACGGCCAGGCCGAGGACGTAGAGGACGGCGTGGAGGACGATCCCGCCTTTCTTCCCCTCGGACTGGCCGCCGAAGTAGCTGATCGTGATGGGGATGATCGGGTAGACGCAGGGCGTCAAATTCAAGGCCAGCCCGCCCAGAAAGACAAGGGCGAAGATGAGCGGCAGGCCCTTGCCGGCGAAGGGAGATGTCTCGGCCGCGGGCGCGGGGGGAGCGGCGGCAGCACCTTCCGCGGCGGCTTGGGCTTCAAGCTCGGCCTGAGGATCGGCCGGTTCGACGGGAGGGGGCGGCTCGGCGGCGTCCGAGGCCGCGGCCGCCGGCTCGGCCCGGCCGGGGGCGGCTTTCGCCGGGGGAGGAAGCGTGGAGGCCGGTTGTTCGACCTTGACCGACGTCCGGAAAGCCGCCTCCGCGGGAGGGAAACAAGACTGGTCATCGCAGGCCTGGTAGCCGATCGCGCCCTCGATGATCAGGGTTTTTTCCCGGAAGTCGGGGGCGAGGGTGATTTCGGCCGAAATTTTCACCTCGCCTTCGTAGACGGACAACGGATTCTCGGCCAGGGCGAACTTCCGCATCTCAGCCGGGGGGAATTTGACCTTATCAAAGGAAATCCCGGGCAGGGACTTGAAATCGACCGTCGTGGCGATGAGGAAATCCTCGGTCGGCTGGTCGGAGTTGATGTGAAAAGGCGGCCGGATGGCCAGCTCGAGAATCAAAGGGTATGTCTGCCCCGGCTTGAGGATCTCGGAAGGAAGGACGACCTTGACGGCGACGACGTCCTCCCCGCCCGGCCCGGGGGGGGGAAAAGCGGGGGCAGCGGCAAACGCGAGGACGGCGAAAAGCTCGAAGACGAAAGACCGGCGTTTCATCGATTGACCTCGATCAGCGGATGGGCCCCTTGAGGGCGAAGGCAGGCGTTACTATAAACACCTCGGGGGGAAGCTGTCAAATGGAACCGAAAATTTCCGATAGGAATCGGGTCGGAATTCGGGACATGACCCAATTCTCTGGAATTGGGATCTTCGGCTTCTATCGGGGGAAAATATCTCTATCGGCATTTTCGGGATGGAACAGGCCGGTGACAACGGAGGGCGGACGTGCTATCCTTGCTCTGTCCAGGAGGGAACAATGAACGGCAGAATCATGGCGGCCATAGGACTCGGACTTCTCGTCCTCGGAGGCGCGACCGCCGCGGCCCAGGATTTCGGCCGGTACGAGGCGCTGAAGAACCCCCGGATCGCGACCCTGCCCGACCAGAAAATGCTCGTCGTCGAAGCCAAGGGAGACCCCGCCGCGACGAGCGGCGAGGCCTTCGGCCTTCTGTTCAAGGCCTTCTTCAGCCTCCCCGGGACAAGGATGATCGGCGCTCCCCGGGCCCGGTGGCTGAACACGGAGACGGAATCCAAGGAGCACTGGGTCGGGCTGTTCGCCATGCCCATCCCCGATTCCGTGATCGTCCCGCCCTCCGGCATGCCAAACCTCAGGATCGAAGGCTGGACATATGGCGAAGTCGCCGAGATCCTCCACGTCGGGCCCTACGGAGAAGAAACGCCGACGATCGAGAAGCTCATGAAATTCATCGCCGAGAAAGGGTACGTCGTCGCCGGCCCTCACGAAGAGGAGTATGTCAAGGGCCCGACCCAGGTCTCCAGCCCGGCGGACTACTGGACGGTCATCCGCTACCAGGTCAAGAAGAAGTCGTCCTGACCCCATGATCATGATCTTCCCTCTCGTCCCCTTCCGTCGTCGCGGCGTCACCTATCCGGAAACGCTCCCAAGACTTTGAGACTATTGACACTCTCCCCTCCTACCTCCCCTTCAACCCGGGGAGGCCCCGAAACATGTCAGCGTTTCCGAGAGCCGGTCCCGCTTCGCTTCGGGCGGGAGGCGACTTCGTCGGCCACCCGTTCGATGTTCTTTAAAAGAATGGTTCTCTTCCATTCGGTGTGGGTTCAGGAAGCCGCGGTGACGGCTTCGCCGGCCGGCTTCTTCCGATCCGGCTGCCCTCGCCGCCGGGGTCGGGAGGGCTAAACCGGACATGTCCGCTCGGTCCGTCACCTCGGCTTCTCGATCTTCACCCACGCAAAATGAAAGAGAACCAGAAAAATAAATCAATGACAACGCGCCCGTAGCTCAATGGATAGAGCGGCGGACTTCGGATCCGCTGGTTGGGGGTTCGACTCCCTCCGGGCGCGCTCTCTGTTTCGCTTTGGAAAATGCGGCGGAATCGCGATCGCCGCCACGTTACGTTTTGGAGAAATCGAGGGACAGGGTATCACGTCCCCCGTTTTCTCCCGCATTAATCCCAGGGAGGCCCGATAGCCCTGCTCGGGATGGGCGCGGCCGGTCATGATCCGGTTGACCGACTCGGCCGTCGCCGGCCCGGCTTTCTCCGCCCAGCGGATGAACCGCTCCGGGTTCCAGCTCAGGTAGGCCTGGAGGGCCTCCGGCCTGTGCGCGGGGAGCGTCGAGTAAAAAGAGGGCTCATCGTCGCGGACATGCGAGGCGATCTGCCCGCCCTTGAGGAAAACCCCGATCGTCTGGGCCGTGGCCCGGACTTCGACTTGCCGGCTGATAAAGCCGTAGGGGACGCTGTAGTAATGTCTGGCGAAGGCGACATGATAGTCGATATGGATCCGGACCCGTTTCCATTCGGCGATCTCGAAGGGTCTCCCCGACAACGGCCGCAACACCGGCCGGTCCAGCTCCTCGTGAAGCTCCCGGCGGCTTCTCCCCAGATGGCTCATCGGCCGGTCGTTGAGCTCGTCCAGAAGCGACCGCATGGCCTCTTTGATATCCTCCAGGCCGAAAAACTTGCGGTTTCGCAGAGGCGCCAGGACGCGCTGCTCGACGACTTTCCCCCCCCCATCTCGACTTTCGCCTTATGGGTCGGCGCTTGTTTCCTCGTCGGAAGCACCGCCGTGCCATCGTGCTCCGCCAGGGCTTGGCAGGTGGGATGCAGGCCCGGTTCGTAGGAACAAGCCGACGTCACTCCGCTTTTCAGATTATCGGGCACCAAGGCCTCGGTGGCGCAGCCAAAGTCTTCAAACATCCAGGCGTGCCCAGCGATCCAGTCGGCTGCCGTCTGCGACACCTGGGATTCGGCATAGGTCAACGAGCTCGCTCCCAGCGTCGCCAAGAACACTTGCGCCTCCCGCTCCGCTCCCGTCTGTCGGTCCGTGTAGGGAACCGTCATCCCGGCGTATTCGACGAATGTTATCTCCCCCGCCTTATGCGGGATCCGGAGAACCGGATGAAGTTCTTTGGCCCAATGTCGATACCGTTCACAAAATTGCGAGTCACCGTAGCCGGACGCCTCGGTCCGCCGATGTTCTTCTCACCACAGATGCCGGGTCACGGCTTTCTTGCGCAGTTCCTGGTGGACCCGCGACCAGTCCGGCTCCGCCTCCTTGCGGACTGAAACCGGTTCGATCGGGAAAAGCCGGCGCTCAAGCTCCTCCTCCGTAAGCCCTTTCGGAAGCGGCCAACCCAGAGCCGCTTCTTCCGCCCGGAGCAGATACTCCCGGGCCGTTTCCTTGCCGATGAGACAGGCCCGCGCGATCGCCCGATAAATCAGCCCGGCGGCCTTCGGCCTCAGGACTTCCATTGTTTTCGGCATGGATAACCTCCATCGAGCTATTTGTGCCTCCTTAAAAGGAAGGATCATGGCCCATTTCGCGTGAGTGATCCAGCGCTGCTTCGGATTCCGGCCGGCCCCAAAAAGTGGCCGGAATCAACCGGAATCGGCGGCCTCTTTGAACCGGAATATACGCCTGGCCGTCGGCCCTCGGCATTCTCTCTCTTCGGGATACAGAGGAAGCGATTCCTCCCCCTCTCTCCTTCATCCTCTTTTCTCACTTCGCGCTCGATCAAGGCA
>VGJF01000011.1 GCA_016867585.1 Candidatus Aminicenantota bacterium
AGGGCCCGAGGAGGTCGACCGAGAATGGAACGCGCCGTTGCCGCGGATCTTTCTGTCTACCTGTTTTTTCTCGGTCAAGGCCACTCCCGTGAGCGCTTGGCCCTGGCGACCGTCGTCGAGGCCGAAGAGTCGGCACCGCAGGTCCCCGGGGCTTCGGCCGTCGTTTCAGCCGAAGGCCTCGCCGCGGGGACGGTCGGAGGCGGCGCGGTCGAGGCGGCCGCGATCCGGGCCGCTCGGGCCGCCCTGGCCCGCCGGTCTTCCCGGCTCCTCGCCTTCGACTTGGGGAACGCCTATTCCGCCGAAGCCGCGGCCGTCTGCGGCGGGCGGATGAGGATTCTCATCGACGGGGACCCGGAGAAACACCGCCCGGCTTTCCAGGCCCTCTTCCGGGCCGTCCGAGCGGGCCGGTCGGGCGTCCTGGCGACGCATGTCCGGACCCGGCCGGCCGCCGTCCTCAGGCGCTGGTTCCCCGAGAGTTTCCGCGGCTGGGCTTCCCTGAGTGAACCTTGGCGGGGATGCCGCCGGGAGGTTGAGGCGGCCGCCAGGATGGGCAGGCCGGTCTGGGAAAAGCGGAAAGCCGGATGGCTCTACCTCGAGCCGCACGCCCCGCCCCCCCGTCTCCTGATCGCCGGGGCCGGACACGTCGGACGGGCGGTGGCTTGGCAGGGAAAGCGGCTCGGGTTCGAGGTCACGGTCATCGACGACCGGCCCGAGCTGGCCAATGCCGAGGCCGTCCCCCAGGCCGACCGATTCATCGTCGGGCCGGCGGCCCGGTCTCTCCGGCGTCTTCGGCTCGGCGACGACGCCTACGTCGTCATCGTGACCCGGGGTCACCGCCACGACGCCGAAGCCTTGAGGGCCTGTCTCGGAAGGAAGGCGGCCTATCTCGGGATGATCGGGAGCGCCCGAAAGATCGGCCTCATGAGGGAGGAATTTCTCCGGCGAAAATGGGCCGGACCAGAGGACTGGGACCGCGTCCATGCCCCGATCGGCCTCCCGATCGGCTCCAGAAGCGTCCCCGAGATCGCCGTTTCGATCGCCGCCGAGCTCGTCGCCGTGAGAAGAGAAAACGCCTCTCGAGTCCCGGGAGAAAAACGCCCGCCCCTGTCCCGGAAGCCGTGATGATGGAGAAGGCCGCCGGCATCTGGGCCTTGGTCCCGGCGGCGGGCTCTTCGCGCCGGATGGGCGAGCCCAAGCTTCTTCTCCCTTACCGGGGACGGACGGTCATCGAGGCCGTCCTCGAGGCCGCCGAGGCGTCCAGAGTCGAAAGAACGCTCGTCGTCCTTGGGAGACGAATCGGGCGGGTCGAGGGAAAAATCGCCCGCTTCGCCGTCCGCCTGACGCGGAACCCCCGGCCCGCGGAGGGCATGCTCTCCTCGGTTCAACGGGGTTTCCGGGCCCTTCCCCGGAGCGTCCGGGCGGCCGTCGTCCTTCTGGGAGACCAGCCCTGGGTGAAGGCCTCGACCATCGACCGGCTTGTCGAGGCCTACCTCGGCGGAAGCCGGGGGCTTGTCTGCCCCGTTCATGGGGGGAAGGGGGGGCACCCCCTCCTTGTCGACGTCCGCTACCGGGAGGACGTCGCCCGGCTCGACCCGGCCGAGGGGCTCCGCGGGCTTCTCCGGCTTCATCCGGAGGACCTCCTGAGGCTCGAGGTCGAGGAGCCGGATATCCTGGAAGACCTCGACGGTCCCGAAGACCTGATCAAGCTCGGCCGTCTCTGACCGGCCGCCGGCGGCGCCGTCGGCTCCAAGGGAAGACCACCTCTTTAAAAAAAATGGTTCTCTTCCATTTTGTGTGGGTGAAGATCGAGAAGCCGGGGTGACGGATCGAGCGGACATGTCCGGTTTAGCTCTCCCGACCCCGGCGGCGAGGGCAGCCGGATCGGAAGAAGCCGGCCGGCGAAGCTGTCTGAGCGTCCCGGCGAGCGCCCGTAAAATGACGGGCCGGGACGCGAGTTCTTCGTCGCCGAGCCGCCTGGCCTCGGGAGGGCGTGAAGAACCGGACCTGGGAGAGAGGCCGTTACCCCGGCTTTGTGAACCCACACCGATTGGAAGAGAATCATAAAATAAAATCGGGAAGATTTCTCGTTTCGGAACGTCTAAACGGCGTCAGGAGGCAAGGATGAAAAAGATCGCACTGTTCTTTCTCGCTCTTCTCGTGACCGGGATTTCGGCCGTCGCCGCGCAGGTCAACCTGACCGGGGACTGGACCTTCACGATGTCCTTCGGCCAGCGCGGACCGATGGACCAGGACATGAAAATCGTCCAGGAAGGCGGCAAGATCAAGGTCACGATCGTCACCCAGCGCGGCGAGTCGACGGGCGAAGGGACGGTCAAGGACAAGGCCGTCGAATGGAAAATCGTCCGCCAGGGCCGCGACGGCCGGGAGATGACGATCGTCTACAAGGGCGAGATCGTCGATGAGAACAACCTCAAAGGCACGATCGAAGGCGGTTTCGGCGGCCGCGGCGGGGACATGGCCCCGCCCGAGTGGAAAGCCGTCCGGAAACCCAAATAGCGAGGACCCCCCAGACGCCCTTTCCACATTCCTGATCCCTCCTTTCCCCCTGGCCCCCCGGGCAACCGGAGGGGCCAGGGGGACGCCTGTTTTCCCCGCGGGCGTAAATCCCTTCTTTCCTCTCCGTCCGTCGGAGGCCTTCCCGTCGTCCCGAAAAGCCTTCCGGTGTCCCGGACGGACTTCTGGTATAATGATGCGGTTTTCGGCCCGAAGGGGAAGGCAACGAACGGCCTCTCCAGGAGGTTCAAGCAGGTAACTTTGGAAGAATTCCCCGGCCGCCGCGTCTAAAAAACGAAGGAGGCCGAGGGCCATGAGCCCGAATGGACGAACGCACGATCGTCGAAGAGGCCCGGCGGGGACGCCGGGACGCCTTCGAAGAGCTGGTCAAAATGTATAGCCGGAAGGTCTTTCATCTGGCCTACGGTTTCGTCCGGGACCGGGCCGCGGCCGACGACTTGTCCCAGGAGGTCTTCATCAAGATTTTTCGATCCCTGGAGAAGTTCCGTTCGGACTCCGAATTCGGGACGTGGCTATACCGGGTCGCCGTCAACCATATCAAGGACCATCTCCGGAAAACGGCCCGGAGGAAGGAAGTCTCTCTCGAGGATCTCGGCGAAGGCCCGATCGCCGTGGCCGATCCGGCTGAAGAGCGGGAGGCGGAGCGCGAGACCGAAGCCAAGCGCCGGCTTCTTTTCCGGATCCTCGAAAGCCTGCCCCCGAAATACCGGCTGATCCTGACCATGCGGGACGTCGACGGCCTGTCGTATGAGGACGTCGCCAAAATTTTGGACATCGCCCCGGGGACGGTCGATTCGAGGCTTCACCGGGCCCGAAAAATGCTCCGCAAGAGAATGGCCGCCGCCCTGGCCCAGGAAGGAGGATGAGGATGAGATGCCGGACCGCTGAAAGATGGCTGTCCCGGGCCCTGGACCGGCCCCTTGACGACTCCATCCGCAAGGCCCTGGAGTCGCATCTGGCCGGATGCGCCGGCTGCCGGGCCGCGGCCTCCGAGCTCCGGGCCCTGCGGACCCGGCTGAGCCAAGGCGTCCGCCCCGAGCCGGTGCCCGGCTTCTGGGGCCGGATCGAGAGGCGGCTGGCGGAGGCTCCCTCCCTCGAGCCGCAGGCCGTCTGGCTGCGCTGGGGCCTGAGGGCGATCCCGGCCTCGCTGGCCATGATCGCCGGCTTTCTCGGGGCGATGATCCTCTTTCTCCCGGCGTCGGTGGAGACGAGTCCGGCCCAGGCCCTCCTGTTCGGCGAGCAGAATCCCCTCGCCGAAACCCGGACGATCATCGACGACGACAAACCCGGGAACCGCGACATCGCCGTCCTGTTCGCCGGCGACGAGCGCCTGAACGGCCTGGGAAGGACGCCCCGCCCATGAACAAGCCCCGTCTCGTTTTCATCCTCGCCCTCGTCCTCGTTTTCGCCGCCGGGGCGGCCGCGGGGATTTTCGCCGAGCGCTTCTGGCTGGCGAAAAAACCCGGAATCCGGCCGCCGGGCCGTCCTCCCGCCCCTTCCCACGAGCGCTGGGCCCAGGAGCTCGGCCTCTCCGAGGAGCAGAAGGCCAGCATCCAGGAGATCTTCAAGTCGAACGACGGGCCGATGAAGGAGCTCCGGGGCGACTACTACAAGCGCCTGGGCGAGATCCGGGACAAGCTCCGCAAGGAGATCGACGCCGTCCTGACGCCCGAACAGCGCCAAAAACAGGAAGAGATGATCAAGCGGGCCCGAGAGGAGCATCGACGAAGCGCGGAGCGCGGCGATCCGTCTTCGCGGTCCCGACCCAAGAACACCCCTCAAGGAAATCCGAACAAGGAGCGCACCGATGAAGAGAAAAGTGATCCTCGCAGTGGCGATCATCGTGATCGTCGTGGGAGCCATCCTGGGCTATTCCCTGGTTAAGAAAGGGAGCGCGGAGAGCCTCAAGTACCGGACCGAGACCCTGGCCAAGGGCGACATCGAGTCTTTGGTCGTGACCTCGGGGACGATCAACCCGGTCGACATCATCGAAATCGGGAGCCAGGTCTCGGGCAAGATCGAGAAGCTATACGCCGATTTCAACTCCCAGGTCAAGGCCGGCCAGGTCGTGGCCGAGCTCGACCAGTCGATCCTCAAGGCCAAGGTCGACCAGAACGAGGCCAACTACCAGAGCGCCCTGGCCCGCCTCGAGCAAGCCAAGGTCACCCTCGAGAACGCCAAGAAGAAATACGAGCGGACCCAGGACCTGTTTTCCCGGGACCTCGTCTCCTTCGAGGAAAAGGAGACGGTCGAGGCGAACTTCGTCGCGGCCCGGGTCGGACTCCAAACGGCCGAGTCGAGCGTCGCCCAGGCCAAGAGCCAGTACGACTCCAGCAAGGTCGACCTCTCCTACGCCATCATCCGCTCGCCGATCGACGGGACGGTCATCACCCGGGCGGTCAACATCGGCCAGACCGTCGCCGCCTCGATGCAGGCCCCGGTCCTCTTCAAGGTCGCCAGCGACCTGACGAAGATGCAGGTCCAGTGCGCCGTCGACGAGGCCGACATCGGCCGGGTCAAGGATGGCCAGAAGGTCCGGTTCACCGTCGACGCCTTCCAGGGAGAGATCTTCAACGGCGAGATCCAACAGGTCCGCAACTCGCCGACGACGAGCCAGAACGTCGTCACCTACCCGACGATCATCGACGCCCCCAACCCCGACCTCAAGCTCCGCCCGGGGATGACGGCCACCGTCTCGATCATCACCGGGGAGGCCCGCGGCGTCCTCCGCGTCCCGAACACGGCCCTCCGCTTCACCCCGCCGATCTCCCAGGAGGAGCGGGACAAGCTCCTGGTCGAGGCCCGGCCGCAACATCCCGGCAAGCCCGGCCAAGGCGAGCCCGGGGCGCAGACTTCCCCGGGCAGGAACGAGACCCAGCGCGGGCAGCGCCAGGGCGGCGGCCAGAGGTTCGACCCCGGCCAGCTGACCCCCGAGCAGATTCAGCAGTTCCAGCAGCGGATGACCCAGCGGCAGGGCCAGCGCCGAGCCGGAGGGACGGTCTGGGTCCTCGACGAGGCGACCAACAAGGTCAAACCGTACCTCATCGGCACGGGGATCACCGACAACACGAACACCGAGGTCACCCGGGGCGAGCTCAGGGAGGGGATGAAGATCGTCATCGGCTTGGCCGCGGGCACGACGACGGCCTCGCCCCTGCAACAGATGATGCGCGGTCCCGGCGGCGGTCCGGGAGGGATGATGTTCATCGGGCGGTGAGGCCCGGCCCCGATCCCGAGGAGAGTCCCATGGACAAGCCCCTCATCCACATGGAAAACCTGACCAAGACCTACCATATCGGCGAAAACGTCGTCCGCGCCCTCCAGGGGGTGTCATATTCCATCCGAGCCGGCGATTTCATGGCCATCATGGGTCCCTCGGGCTCGGGAAAGTCGACGATGATGAACATCCTCGGCTGCCTCGACAAGCCCGATTCGGGACGCTACGTCCTCGACGGCGAGGAAATCTCCGACCTCGACCGGAACCAGCTGGCCGCCCTTCGCAACCGGAAAATTGGCTTCGTCTTCCAGTCCTTCAACCTCCTGTCCCGGACGACGGCCCTGGAGAACGCCGAGTTGCCGCTCCTTTACGCCCATGTCGGCGGCAAGGAACGGACCGATCGGGCCATGGCCGCCCTGGCCGCCGTCGGCCTCAAGGGGCGGGAATGCCATAAAACGAACCAGCTGTCGGGCGGCGAGCAGCAGCGGGTGGCCATCGCCCGGGCGCTCCTCAACAACCCCTCCCTGATCCTGGCCGACGAGCCGACGGGCAACCTCGACACGAAGACGAGCGAGGAGATCATGGGGATTTTCACAAAGCTCAACGAGGAGAAAGGGATCACGATCATCATGGTCACGCACGAAGCGGAAATTGGAGCCAAGGCCAAGCGGAGCATCCACATGCGCGACGGCCGGATCGTCCGGGAAGAGGTCAAAGCATGATCATCAAGAACGCCCTTCATTTTTTGCGGATCCTCCGCGTCTCCCTCCGGGCCCTGGCCCGGAACAAGATGCGGACGTTCCTGACCTGCCTGGGGATCATCATCGGCGTGGGAGCGGTCATCGCCATGGTCTCGATCGGGGCCGGAGCCCGGGCCGCGGTCGAGAAGCGCTTCGAAAACATGGGGACGAACCTCCTCTCCGTCCGCGGCGGAAGCCGGAACATCCACGGCGTCCGGACGGGGGCTTCCGGATGGGTCCGTCTGACGGTCGAGGACGCCAACGCCATCGCCCAGCTTCCGGCCGTCGAGGCCGTCTCGCCGAGCGTCGGCACCCGGGCCCAGGTCGTCTACCTCAACAAGAACTGGAGCACCCAGATCCAGGGGACGGGCCAGGATTATCTCCTCGTCCGGAAATGGGAACTCGAGCAGGGGACGTATTTCGACGAGAGCATGGTCCGCTCGGCGGCTAAGGTCTGCGTCATCGGGTCCGACGTCCTCAAGAACCTGTTCGACGAGGGCGAGGACCCGCTGGGCAAGACGATCCGCATCTCGAGGGTCCCGTTCATGATCCTCGGGGTCTTCAAGAGCAAGGGGGACACCGGAGGCTTCGGGAGCCGCGACGATTTCGTCGCCATCCCCTACACGACGGCCATGAAACGCCTCCAGCGGGCCGACAACATCCAGTCGATCGACGTCTCGGCCATGACGGCCGCCCTGACGATCGAGGCCAAGAGCCAGATCGAGGACCTCCTTCGGATCCGGCACCGGATTCCCGATGGCGGAGAGGACGATTTCACGGTCATGAACATGGCCGAGATCGCCGAGGGGGCGGCCGACGCGACGAACATCCTGACCATCCTCCTCGGGTCGATCGCCTCGATCTCCCTCCTCGTCGGCGGGATCGGGATCATGAACATCATGCTCGTCTCGGTGACCGAAAGGATCCGGGAGATCGGGATCCGGATGTCCGTCGGGGCCAAGGAGAGGGACATCCTCCTCCAGTTCCTGGCCGAGGCCATCGTCCTCTCGATGATGGGCGGCCTCCTCGGCATCGGCCTGGGGGTCGGGATTTCGAGGCTCATGAAGTACGTCCCGATGTTCTCGACGATCCAGGCCGTCGTCACCCCGGGCTCCGTCCTCCTGGCCTTCCTGTTCTCGGCCTCGGTGGGCATCTTCTTCGGCTTCTACCCGGCCCGCAAGGCCTCCAAGCTCGACCCGATCGAAGCCCTCCGCTATGAGTGAGGCGGAGGCGCCATAGGAGACAAGACATGCGCCAGATGAAAAACCTCTGGGCCCTCGGCCTGCTGGCCGCGTTCGCCGGCCCAGCCTTCGGCCAGGATTCCCCCCGGACGCTTCGGCTTTCCCTGGAGGAGGCCGTCCTGCGGGCCCTCAAGAACAACTTGTCCGTCAAGGTGGCCGAGTTCGGGCCCGAGAGCGCCGAATTGTCGGTCCAACGGGCCCGGGAGAAATACTACCCGACGATGGCCTTCAGCTTTTCCAAGCGCAACAGCGAAAACGCCTCGTACTCCTGGCTGGACGCTTCCGACAGCGTCCGGACGAAGACGACGGGCTACACCTTCGGCCAGGTCAACCAGACGATCCCCCTCGGCGGGCGCCTGACCCTCGGGCTGACCGGAAACATCAACGACACGAACCAGAGGGCCCAGGTCATCAACCCCCGCTACTCGTCGACCCTGAGCCTCGGCTTTTCCCAGCCCCTTCTCCGCGATTTCGGCCTCAAGATGACGAACCGGGACATCGTCGTCGCCCGGAACAACCTCGAGGTCTCGGAGCTGTCCTTCGTCAAGACCGTCCAGGACACCGTCTACACCGTCGAGCAGACCTACTGGAACCTCGTCTACGCCGTCGAAAACCTCAAGGTCCAGGAGAAATCCCTCCAGCTGGCCAGGGACTTTCTGGCCAAGAACCGCCGCTCCGTCGAGATCGGGACGCTGGCCCCGATGGACGTCCTGAGCGCCGAAGCCGAGGTCGCCAACCGCGAGGCGAGCATCCTCTCGGCCCAGTCCCAGGTCCGAAACTACGAGGACCAGCTCCGCAACCTCATGAACCTCTCGGCCGACGAGGAGAAGGGACTCGCGGCCATCCTCCCCACGGACACACCGAAGTTCGAAGAGCGGCAGGTCGATTTCGACCTGGCCCTGGCCGTCGCCCTGGAAAAGCGGACCGACCTCCGGATTTCGAAAATCAACCTCAGGACCGACGACCTGAACTTCGCCTACGCCAAGAACCAGCTCCTGCCCAGCCTCAGCCTGAACGCCTCCTACTCGAGCCCCGGGATCGCCGGGACGCGGATCATTTACCAGGGCAGCCCCCTCGACGGGCTCGTCGTCAACACGATTCCGGGCGGTTTTTCGGACGCCTTCCGGGACGCCTTCGGGTTCAGGTACAGCAACTGGAACGTCAGCTTGAGCCTGGACGTCCCCCTCTCGAACCTCCTCTCCAAGGCCAACTACGCCCAATCCAAGCTCGCCCTCGACCGGGCCCGCCTCGAATTGGAGAACCAGGAGCGGTCGGCCGTCCTCGAGATCCGGAACGTCGTCCGCCAGCTCCAGACGAGCTACAAGCTCGTCCAGGCCAACAAGGTCGCCCGCGAGCTGGCCGAGAAGAAGCTGGCGGCCGAGGAAGCCAAGCTCCAGGTCGGCCAGACGACGAACTACGTCGTCCTCCAGTACCAGCGCGACTTGACGAGCTCGCGGGTGGCCGAGCTCAACGCGATCATCAACTACAACATCGCCCAGGCCGGCCTCGACCGGGCCATGGGGACTCTCCTCGAGTCGCGGAACATCCGCCTGGCCGAATTGTTTGACTAGGGAGAGTTCCCTGTCCCCGACGGGTTGCGGCGGAGGGAAAAAGCCGAGGGCTTCGGCCCAAGCCCGTTCTGGGGTATAATGGTCCCTTTGCCGGTGCGCATCCCGGAGAATTCCAGGAAGAACGGACGCATGCGGATGAGGCTTGCTCTTCTCGCCGCCGCCGCCTTCGGGGCGGCGGTGGCCGGGGCGGGAGTCCGGCCCGAGGCCCCGGAACTCCGGGTTCCCAGGATCGAGAAGGCCCCCGAGATCGACGGCCTCCTCGACAATCCCGTTTGGCGGGGGGCCGCGGTCCTGGAGGGGTTCACCCAGTATGAGCCTCAGGAGGCGGCCCCCCCCAGCGAGCGGACCGTCGGCTACATCGCCTTCGACGAGGACAACCTCTACTTCGCCTTCCGCTGCTACGACTCCGACCCGAAGGCCGTCAGGGCCAGCCTGACCCAGCGCGACCAGTCGCGCAACGACGACACGATCCGGGTCTATCTCGACACCTTCAACGACAAGAAGCGGGCCCTGGTCTTCGAGGTCAACCCCTGCGGCATCCAGAACGACGGCGTGTTCACCGAAGGCCGGCGGATGGGGGGCCGGGGGGGAGGGATGGGCGGAGGCGGCGGGGGCGGCGGCTTCGACGGCTACGACAAGAATTGGGACACCTACTTCTTGGCCGAGGCCCGGCTCGACGCCGAGGGCTACACAATCGAGATGGCCATCCCCTTCAAGAGCCTCCGCTTCCCGATTTCCTCCGAGCAAGTCTGGGGGCTCCAGGTCCAGCGGACGATCCGTCGGAAAAACGAGGAGATCTACTGGAGCCCCCGGTCACGGAGCGTCAACGGCTTTCTCGTCCAGGCCGGGACGATGACCTTCCGGGGCGACATCAAGACCGGCCGGAACCTCGAGCTCATGCCCGTGACCACGGCCTCCAAGGCCGACGCCGACCCGTTCAGGCCGCAGGCGGGGGTCAACCTCAAGTACGGCCTGACCTCGAACCTGACCGCGGACATGACGGTCAACCCCGATTACAGCCAGATCGAGTCCGACATCCCTCAGATCGCCGTCAACCAGCGCTACGACCTCTATTATCCCGAAAAACGGCCGTTCTTCCTCGAAGGGAAAGACTTCTTCGACACGCCCTTCGAGCTCGTCTACACCCGGAAGATCGCCGACCCCCAGTGGGGGCTGAAGCTCACCGGCAAGTCGGGGAAGACGACCCTGGGCTTCTTGAGCGCCATGGACCAGGATTCCAACGGGATCGATTTTCCAGGGGCGCCGGCCGGAGCCTTCAGCCTCGACCGGAATCGGGGCTGGACGAACATCTTTCGGCTGCGCCGGGACCTCATGACCGAATCCCATCTCGGGCTCATCCTGACCGACCGGGAGATGGGCCGGAGCGCGGGGGCCTTGTTCGACAACTGGAACCGGGTCGCCGGCCTGGACGGGAGCTTCAAGTTCGCCGATTATTACCGCCTGTCTTTCCAGGTCGCCGGCTCATCGAGCCGGGTCGGCGACGTCCGGACCGGGATCGTCCCGGCGATGAATTTCAACCTCGCCCACCAGTCCCGCCACGTCCAGGCCTCGCTCGAATGGGTCAGTCTCCCCCCCGACTTCGAAGCGGCGACCGGCTTCTTCATGCGCCGGGACGTCAAGGCCCTCAGCGGCCGGTTCGGCTACTCGATCCTGCCGATGACCGACTTCCTCGTCTCGGCGACGCCCAGCCTGACGTACCGCCGGATCTACGATTTCGCCGACACCCTGACCGACGAGGAGTACAGCTTCACCCTCTTCCTCAGCGGGTGGCGGCAGTCGCACGTCTTCCTGAACTACTCGACCGGGCTCGAGCGCTACGAAGGCGTCGATTTCCGGGGAAGCGACGCCTGGCTGAGCTTCGGCTCGGAGCCGTTCTCCTGGCTCAACCTCAACCTCAGCACTCAGTTCGGCGACGGGATCTATTACTCCGATAAGCCCTTCCAGGGCTGGAGGTCGGGGTACGGCTTCCGGCTGACCCTCCGCCCGCTGACGAACCTCCGTTTCTACACCGGTGTCCAGAACAACGCCTTTTTCGAAAAGCGGGGCGGGGAGCGGATTTACAAGATCAACCTGATCACCGAGCGGATCACGGTTCAGCTCTCTAAGCCGTTGACCCTCCGGCTCGTGGCCGATTACAACGATTACGACAAGGCCGCCTACTTGAGCCTCCTCGTCGCCTACGAGCTCCGTCCGGGGACGGTCTTCTATCTCGGGATCGACGACAGCCGGGCCCGCGACGAGAACGGCGTCTTCCGGGGCAGGGGCCGGTATTACTTCCTCAAGTTCTCCTACTGGTGGCGCGTTTAGGTGAGACGCCGGCGTAGATCGCCGGCAGGACAAGAAGCGTCAGCAGGGTCGATGTCGCCAGGCCCCCGATGACGACGACGGCCAGGGGGCGCTGGATTTCCGAGCCGGGCCCCTGGGCGAAGAGGAGGGGGATCAGGCTGAAGATCGTGATCGTGGCCGTCATGAGGACGGGCCGGAGGCGGTTCAGGCAGCCTTGGACGACGGCTTCGCCGAGCGGCCGGCCCTCCTCCTCGAGCTGGTGGATGTAGGATAGAAGGACGATCCCGTTGAGGACGGCGATCCCGAACAGGGCGATGAACCCGACCGAGGCCGGGACCGACAGGTACAGCCCGGCGAGATAGAGGGCTAGGACGCCGCCGATCAGGGCGAAGGGCAGGTTGAGGATGACGAGGAGCGAGAGGCGGAGCGAGTTGAAGGTCAGGTAGAGGAGAAAGAGGACGAGGCCGATCGTCGCCGGGAGGATGACGGCCAGGCGCCGCATGGCCCGCTGCTGGTTCTCGAACTGGCCGCCCCAGGTCAGGAAGTATCCGGGCGGAAGTTCGACCTCGCGGCCGATCGTCCGGCGGGCCTCGGCGACGAATCCGCCCAGGTCGCGGCCGGAGATGTTGGCTTCGACCCCGATCCGGCGAAGGCCGGCCTCCCGGCTGATCTGGCTGGGCCCCTCGGAGATCGAGACGTCGGCGACCTGGCCGAGGGGGATCCGGCCGCCGCGGGGCGTCCGGAGGAGGATGGCGGCCATGGCCTCGACGGAATTCCGGCGGCCCTCGGGATAGCGGAGCTGGAGGTCGAAATACCGGTCGCCCTCGAAGATCCGGGTGATCGTCCTTCCCCCGACGGCCGTTTCGACGACGTCTTGAACGTCGGCGACGTTGAGGCCGTGGCGGGCGATTTTGACCCGGTCGGCCGTCACCGTGACGTAGGGCTGGCCGGTCACGGTCTCGACGACGATGTCGGCCGCCCCCCGGATCCGGCCGAGGACTTCGCCGATTTCCCCGGCCTTGGCTTTCAGGAGGTGGAGGTCCTCCCCGAAGAGCTTGACGATGAGCTGGGCCCGCGTCCCGGCGACGAGCTCGTCGATCCGGCAGGCGATCGGTTGGCTGAAGGAGAAGGCCATCCCCGGGATGCCGGCCAGAGCCTCCCTCATTTTGGCGGTCAGGGCTTCCCGAGTCCGGGCCGTCGTCCACTCCTTCCGGGGCTTGAGGATGCCGACGTAGCCCGTCTTTTCGACCCCCCGGGCCTCCAGGGCGATGCCGGTCTGGCCGGTCTTGCCGACGATGGTCGCGATCTCGGGAAAAGCCATGAGTCGGGCTTCGACCCGACGGCTCATGGCCGCCGACTCCTCGAGGGAAATCCCGGGCAGAAACTGGATGTCGACGTCCAAGGCCCCTTCGTCCATGATCGGCATGAACTCCGTCCCCAGGCGGGGGACGAGAGCCGCCGTCCCGGCCAGAAGGACGGCCGCCCCGGCGACGAGGACGGCCTTGCGGTTCAACCCCCAGCGGAGGACGGGGAGATAGGCCTTCTTGGCCAGATCGACGAGGACGATCCGCTTCTCCCGGCGGGGCTTGAGGATGAGGTGGCAGAAGGCCGGGATGGCGGCCAGGGACAAGAGGAGCGAGGCGATCAGGGCGATGACGTGGGTGAAGGCCAGGGGGAGGAACATCTTGCCCTCGATCCCCTGGAGGGCGATGATCGGGATGAAGGTCAGGGCGATGATGAGCTCGCCGAAGATCGACGGCTTGCGGACTTCGAGGACGGCCTTGAGGACGGTCGGGAGCTTCCGGGCTCCGGCCTCGGCCTCGGTCAGATGGCGCTGGACGTTCTCGACCTGGATGATCGTCGCGTCGATGATCATCCCGATCGAGATAGCCAGGCCGCCAAGGGACATGAGGTTGGCCGAAAGGCCGGCCAGGCGCATCATGATGAAGGTGAAGAGGGCCGAAAGGGGCAGGGCCAGGAGGACGATGAACGCCCCCCGGAAACTCCTCAGGAAGACGTAGAGGACGAAGACAACGAACAGGGACCCGATGAGGAGGGCTTCGGTGACGGTATGCACGCTGGCCCGGATGATGTCCGAGCGGTTGTAGAACGGCTCGATCCGGAGGCCGAGGGGGAGGACGCGGGAGCCGTTGATTTCCTCGACCCGCCGCTCGACGGCCCGGACGACCTCGCGGCCGTTGGCCCCCCGGAGCATCATGACGACCCCCCCGACGGCCTCTCCCTGGCCGTCCTTGACCGCCGCTCCCTGGCGGACGACCTGGCCGACGCGGATCTCTGCCAGGTCGCGGATGATGAGAGGCGTCCCGAATTCGGAGCGAACGACGACGGCCCCGATGTCCTCGACGGTCTGGAGAAGGCCGACCCCGCGGACGAGGAGCTGCTGTTCGTGCATCCGGAGGATGTTCCCGCCGACGTTGAGGTTGTTTCGCTCGAGGGCTCCGGCGATGTCGTCCGGGACGAGGTCGTGGGCCAGGAGCTTGTCGGGGTCGAGGACGACCTGGTATTGCTTGATGTAGCCGCCGAAGGAGTTGATCTCGCTGACGCCCGGGACGGCCTTGAGGAGAGGGGCCAGGGTCCAATCCTGGATCGTCCGGACCTCGGTCAGGTAGTCGACCAGGGCCTTTTCGTCGGAGGGCGGGGCCCCCTCGAGGGTGTATTGGTAGATCTCCCCCATGGCCGTCGAGACGGGCCCCATGGCCGGAGCGATCCCCGGCGGGAGGTTTTCCTTGGCTTCGATCAGGCGCTCGAGGACGAGTTGACGGGCGAAATAAATGTCGACCCCGTCCTCGAAGACGACGGTCACGACGGACAGCCCGAATTTGGAGATCGAGCGAAGCTGGGCCAGCCGGGGCAGGCCGCGCATGGCGATCTCGATCGGATGGGTCACGAACCGCTCGACTTCGGGCGGCGAGAGGCCGGGGGCCTGGGAGAGAACTTCGACCTGGATGTTCGTCACGTCGGGAAAGGCGTCGATGGGGACGCGGAGAACGGACCAGACGCCCAGGCCGACGAGGAGGACGACGCCGACGAAGACGAGGATGCGCCTCCGGAGGGCGGCGGCGATGATCCGGTCAATCGTGCCCATGTTCGTCCCTCAGGCTGGCCTTGAGGATTTCGGACTTCAGAAAAAAGCTTCCGGCCGCGACGACGTTCTCGCCTTCGGCCACCCCCCCGAGAATTTCGACGAAGCCGGCCCATCGTTCGCCCGTCTCGACGTCCCGCCGGAGGAACGTCCCCTCGGCCGCCCGGACGAAGACGACCGCCCGGCCGCCGATCTCCTGGAGGGCGGCCGCGGGAACGGCCAGGACCGTCCGTTCGCCTTCGACGGCCAAGGACGCCTCGACGTACATCCCGGCCTTGAGCCGGTTTCCGGGGTTCGGGACCTCGGCCCGGACCTCGATCGTCCGAGTCGTCTCGTCGACGACGTCGCCGACGAGAAGGATGCGGCCGCGGAACTCCCGGTCCGGATAGGCTTGGGTCCGGAGGACGGCTTCGCCGCCCGGCCTGAGGACGGCCAGGTCCTTTTCAAAGACGCGGATCCGGGCCCAGAGGGTCGTCAAATCGGCCAGCCGAAAGAGGCCGTCTCCGACCTCGACGTGGTCTCCCGGGACGACGGGGCCGGAGATGATCGTCCCGGCCAGGGAGGCCCGGACGGCCAGGAACGGCTTGACCGATAGCGAAGCCGCGAGCGCCTCGATTTCCTCGGAGTCCGCCCCGGCGACGAGAAGCCTCCGGCCGACGCCTTCGAGAACGGCCTTGGCCGCGGCCGCCTCCTCGGCCTTCCCCGAGAGGCGGCGGGCCCGCTCGACGGCCTGGATGTATTCCGCCTGAAGGGCGAGATAGTCGGGGCTGTAGATTTCTGCCAGGACCTGGCCTTCGCCGACGCGGTCGCCGGCGACGGCCGCGACGCGTTCGACCCGGCCCGCGGTCCGGGCCGTGAGATGCCGAAGGCGCCGGGCGTTGAACTCGAGGGTACCCGCGGCCGAAATCCTCCGGACGAGCGGGCGCAAGACGGCCGGCTCGACGGCCAGTCCGACGGCGGCCGCGGCTTCCGGAGAGAGGCTGACCGACGCGGCCGGGGCCGCGGCGTGGTCATGCTCATCTTCGTCGTGTCCCGCCTCGGCGGGAGTGTTCTTTCCGCAGCCGGCGGACAAAAAGGCCAGGAAAAGGGCCAGGCCGAGCCATCGGGTCGAGCGGTTCATGGTGTCCTCCAAACGTCCAAGTCCTCCCCGGCCGCTTCGAGGCCGGCCAGGGAAATCAGATAGAAATAGAGCGCCCGCAGATGCTCGACCCCGGTCAGGACATGGGCCCGGTAGAGGTCGAGAAGGGCGGTGAAGTCGATTTTTCCGATCGCGAAGTAATCGAGGCTGATCTTGAGCTCATCCTCGATGTCGACGAGCAAGGACCGCTCGAAGACGAAGATTTGCTCCTCGGCGGCCTTGACTTCGGCCAGGGCCGCGGCGAGGGCCGTCTCCAGGCGCCGTTCCATGGCCTCTGCGGCCAGCCGGGCGAGCGAGGCTTCGGCCTCGGCTTCGAGGAGCTCTCCCTTGACCCGGTCGGTCCGGAGAAACGGGAGGGTCAGGCCGAAGGAAACGCCCCAGGCGTTGAATCGCTTTCCGGGATAGGAAAGGCCGGCGATGAAGTCCGGCCGGCCCGCGAGACCGGCCAACCGGACGGAGGCCGCGGCCCTTTCCTTCCTCAAGGCGGCGATTTTAAAAGACGGACGGGAGGTCCGGGCTTCGGCCGTCCATTCGGCCAGGGTTTTCGAGGGAGGAGGAGCATAAGCCATCTCGGTCAGGAGGTCCAGGGGCTCGTCCGCCGGCCGTCCGAGAACAAAATTCAGGTCCATCCGGGCCGTCTCGCGCTCCTTGACCGCCTCGTGGATCTCGTTCCGGAGGCGGGCCTTTTCGGCCCGGGCCCGGAGAACGTCGGCGTAGGCGGCGGCCCCGGCCTGGTATTTGGCCTGGATGTTGGCCAGGAGGGCCTCGGCGATTTCGCTCGACTTCTCCAGGGCGGCCGCCGTCCGTCGGGCGAGCGCGGCTCTCCAGTAGGATTTCTTGGCGTCGGCGGCGAGGCGAAGGCGGAGGCTCGCGAGCTCGGCCTCGGCCAGATCCTCGCCCACCCGGCCGATCTCGGCCCGGAGAGCCCGCTTCCCGGGATACTCGAAAACCTGCCCGAGGCCGAGGTCGAGCTCGGATTCGTCTCCCTCCTTCCTCAACCCCGGCAGGGGGAGGCCTCCGGCGCTCAGGGCGAGGACGGGTTCCGGCCGGGCCGCAAGTTGGAGCCTCCGGCCGCGGGCCGCGGCGATCGCCTCCCGGGCCGCCAGGACGTCCGGATGGCGGGCCAAGGCGATCTCGACGGCTTTTTCGAGAGTCAAGGCGCTCTCCCGGGCGACGGCCGGAAGAGTCCACATGATCAGCACGAATCCTAGGAGAGAGGACCGGCGGAGTCTCCGCATGTTCGTCTCCTTTCGACGAGAGATCTTCGAGTCAGGCGACCGGGATGGCCGGCAAGTGTCCGCCCGACTTGGGCCAGGGGGGATCAGACAGACCTGGGGGACGGCCCTGGAAGAAGATTCAGCAACGAAGGACGGCCAAGGATTGAGGAGGCGGCCTGTCGAGAAGAGCGTCGAGGTTGAGTGGTGCGGCGTGGAGAACGGCCTCTGTAAAGCCCGATGAAAAGCTAATTATGTCGAGGGGAGAAGGGAAAAAGGAGAACGGAGATTTCTTGGTAACTCCCCCGAGACTTGATTCAAAGGGCCTTCGTTCATGGGTGCAGGCGCTGACTTCGAAAGCCGGGATTCCGGGGCGGCGGACATTGGGGAGACGGCTGATGTCGCGCCGAAAGGACAGGCACACGTCACAGGAGCATTCGCCTGACACGATTTCTGTTTCGATGGCTAAACCGCCGTCGGCCTTATGGCACCAAACGAGACGGGGCAGGAAGGCGATGTGGAACAGGAAGAGGGCCAGGCCGGCCAAACCGGGGGCGGAAATTCGCCGCAAGGGACGCCTCATGTTGAGGAAATATGATGACTTAGGGCCGCGGAAATGTCAATTGACTTATCCGGGGAGTTTGTCAAGAGGGGGCGGACGTCATAAAATAGGGCGGTGCAGATCCAGACGGGACGGTGGTCGGTCGTTCTCCTGATGCCGTTCTTCGTCTCCTTCTGCGGCTCGCCGCCCCGCGGGGTCATCATCCTCTGCGCCGGGGACAGCATCACCGCCGAAGCCTACCCCCATTTCCTCCAGAGAGCGCTCAACCGGGAGGGCCCGCGGGCCCGGGTTCTCAACTACGGCCGCTCCGGGCACACCTCGGGGGAGTATCTGAGCTATCTTCTCCGCCACCGGGACCGGCTGGCCGCCGAACGGCCGGATTTCATCCTCCTCGAGCTCGGGACGAACGACGTCCGGGCCGACGCCGACGACACCCCGACGGACCGGTTTCTTTCCCAGATGAGGGACATCGTGGCGGTTTTTCGGGGGTTCCGGAGCCGTTCCGGCAAGCCTCCGCGCATCCTTGTCGCGACCATCCCCCCCGTCCCGGACGGGACGCCCTTTCCCTTCACGGCCGAATCCGTCCGCCGCGTCGCCGCGGAGATCAACCCGGCCGTCCGGGCCCTGGCCGAGACCGAAGGCCTGCCCCTGGTGGACGTCCACGGGCTTTTCGTCGAGAACCCGACCCTGCTTCCCGGCGTTCATCCGTCGCCCGAAGGCTATCGCCGGCTGGCCTCCCTCTGGCACGAGGCCCTGAAACCTCATCTCGAATAGAGTCCGCCGTCAACACGTCGTCAATCCGGCTTGAGATTTTTCGCGGCCTGTGATATCCTTGTCCCAAGCGCTTTCCCGAGGGAACATATCTTGCGTACAGTGCGGAGACCCATCATGAACAGAAGACTCATCCGGCCGAGTTTGGCCGACATCAAGGACAAGATGAAGCCTGAGCCCCCCGCTCCACGGCCGCCGTCTTCCCCGGCCTCCCACCCTCCCCCCCATGCCTCGCCCCATCCCTCCCGGGGGCCCTCGTCGCCCCCTCCGCCCAAGAAGTCTCATCCCCCGACGGACACGTCGGCCGAGACCTACTATTATCTCAAGCAGATGGGCAAGAAGACGCCGGTGGCCGTCGTCTTCCAGGACGGAGAGCGGATCGAGGGCTATATCGAGTGGTACGACAGGAACTGCATCAAGCTCAACCGCGTCGGCGCCCCCAATCTCCTCGTCTACAAGGGCGCGCTCAAGTACATGTACAAGCTTTCCGAGGGCAAGGAAGGGGCCGAAGGCGGCCCTGACAACAGCGAGAAATGACGAGCGGGGGGAAGCCCCGTTGTCCGGAGCCCGAGGAGCGGGCCCGGCCCGAGCTGAAATCGCCCCGAATCGGGGTGACGCTCGGCGATCCCGGGGGCATCGGCCCGGAGGTCGTCCTCAAGTCGTTCCAAAACCGAACGGCCCTACCGCCGGCCCGGTATGTCCTCTTCGGTTCCGTCCCGGTTCTCGAGAAGGCCGTCCGGGAGACGGGGGTCCGTCCGTTTTGGAATGTCGACGGGACGGAGAGTTCGAAGGCCGGGGGGGCCGCGGACATCCGGCTCCTGGAGTGCGGAGCGCCGGAGGACGCGGCTGTCGGCGGCGGCCCATCGGCGGGGAGCGGAAGGGCTTCCTTTCGCTATTTCGAAGAGGCGGTCGCCGCGGCCCGGCGCGGAGAGCTCGAGGCCGTGGTCACCGCCCCCGTCTCGAAGACGTCCTGGAGCTTGGCCGGCATCCCCTGGCGCGGCCACACGGATTACCTGGAAGCCCTCTACCCGGGGGCGGCCATGGCCTTTTGGTCGGATCGGCTTGTCGTCGCCCTCCTGAGCCATCATCGGCCCTTGGCCGAGGCCGTCCGAGCGGTGACCCGGGCGAACATCTCGCGCCTCCTCGGGCTTCTTCTGGAACGCCTTGACCGCGGGGCTCCCGGAAGGTACGAATACCTCGTCGCGGGGCTCAATCCCCACGCCGGCGAGGGCGGACTCCTGGGGGGGGAGGAAGAAAGGGAGATCGTCCCGGCGATCGAAGAGGCGCGCCGGTCGGGGATGAGGATTCGCGGCCCTCTTCCGCCCGACACCGCCTTTCGGGAGGCCCTCGACCGGCCCGGGCGGGTCGTCGTCGCCCTCTATCACGACCAGGGCCTGATCCCCTTCAAGCTGGCCGCGTTCGAGACGGGGGTCAACGTGACCCTCGGGCTGCCGTTTGTCCGGACCTCTCCGGCCCACGGCACGGCCTTCGACATCGCCGGAAAGAGCGCCGCCGACCCCCGGAGCCTCGGCCAGGCCGTCCGGCTCGCGGCCGGCCTAGCGACGGGCGTATTTTAAGGCCGCCCGGGCTTCCCGGGCCCGGTCCCGCTCCTTGATCGCTTCCTTTTTTTCGTAGATCTTCTTGCCCTTGGCCAGGGCAAGCTCGACCTTGACGAAGCCCTTGTCGTTGAGGACGACCTTCATCGGGACGAGGGTCAGGCCCCGCTCCCGGATTTTTCCCGTCAGGCGCTTGATTTCCCGGCGGTGGAGGAGGAGCTTGCGCGGCCGCTCGGGCTCGTGGTTGAACCTGTTGGCGGCCTCGTAGGGGCTGATGTGGCAGTTCAAGAGGTGGACCTCGCCGTCCTTGACGTCGGCGTAGGAGTCCTTGAGGCTGATCCGGCCTTCCCGGATCGACTTGACCTCGCTCCCCTGGAGGACGATCCCCGCCTCCAAGGTTTCGAGAATTTCGTAATGGAAGCGGGCCGGCTTGTTGACGGCGACGGTTTTCATGGCCGTCCGCCGGCCTCGTCCCCGGCCGGCTCGACCCGGATGAGGCTGATGTGCCGCTTGGCCATCCTCTCGACGATGAACCGCCGGCCGCCGCGGCAGAGGACGTCCTTCTCCTTGGGGAGCCGGCCGAATTCGTAGAGAAAGAACCCGGCCAGGGTCGTATAGTCGGCGCTTTCCGGAAGGCCGAACGAGAAGCGCTTGTTGACGGCCTTGATGCCCGCCGAGCCCTTGAGGATGAAGGCTCCTCCGGCCGCGGGGACGCTCCAGTCCTCCTCCGGGTCGTCGTATTCGTCCCGGATGTCGCCGACGATTTCCTCGAGGATGTCTTCGAGGGTGACGATCCCCTCCATATTGCCGAATTCGTCGACGACGAAAGCCATGTGGACGGCCCGGTCCTGCATTTGGAGAAGGGCTTTCTCGACCGAGGCCGACTCGGGCAGGAAAAACGGCTTGCGGAGGAGGGCGGCGAGCTCGAACGGCTTGCCGGCGGCCAGGAAGGGGATGAGATCCTTGGTGTAGACCAAGCCTTCGATGTGGTCCATCCGGCCGCGATAGACGGGGAAGCGGGAGAACCCCTCCTGAAGGATGGCTTCGAGGATCTGGTCTCGGGAAGCCCCGATTTCGATCGCTTTCAGACGGGTCCGGGGGATCATGATCTCCTTGACCGGGCGGGCGGCCAGCTCGAAGATCTCGGAAATCATGTGTCGCCGATGGGCGGGTAGGCCCTTGAGGCCGGAGGTCAAGAGATGCCTCGCCTCGTCCTCGGTCATCGCCCCCCTCGCCCCGGCCTGCGGCCTTCCGGACTTCCGCCAAAAGAGGGCCGTGGTCAAGAAGGTGAAGGCCTTGACGAGCGGCCAGAGAAGGACCATGAAAAACCGGACGAGAGGGGCCAGGAAGAACGACAGTTTGATCGGGTGGTGGGCCGCGTAAACCTTGGGATTGAATTCCGAGAAGAGGAGGAGGAACAGCGTCGTGGCCGCGGTCGAGAGGAGGACGGCCCCCCGGCGGTCGGGCACGAGGGCGACGAAAACGGACGTCGCGACCGCGGCCGCGGCGGCGTTGGCCAGGGTGTTGCCGATGAGAATCGTGGCCAGGAAGTCGTCGACCCGGGCCAGGATCCGACGGACCTGGCCGGCCCGCCGGGAGCCTTTTTTTTCGAGATAATCGACCGTGTGCGGATTCGCGCCGATGTAGGCCGTCTCCGACGAGGAGAAGAGGGCGCTCAAGGCGAGGAAGAGAAAAAACAGGAGGATGGGCCCGAGCATCGCGGCCGCGCCGGTCAGATATCCAGGCCGGCCTTGGCGGTTTTGAAGCAGGAGGAGAGCGTCGAGGTGATTTTCCTCTCGATCTGGGTGGCGGTCATCGAGGAGGCCTCCGAAATCTCCGTGACGATCAGCTCCTTGGCTTTTTCCATCATCTTCTTCTCCCGGAAGGAGAGCGGCTTGAGGAGGCTGAGGTAGTACAAGCTCTTCAGGACGGCGACCATGTCGAAAATCGTCCCCGACTTCATCAAGTTGACGTGTTCCTTGTACCGGCCCTTCCAGTTCATCGTCACTTCGACGGCCCCGTTCCTCATGAAGTGGAAGATTTCCTTGACCGCGCCCTCCGGGATGAGCTTCCGGATCCCGATTTCATCGCAGGAGGGGGCCGGGACGAGGACGAGGGCGTTGTTGGAGAGGATGCGGAGGTAGAAGATCGTGAACCGTTCGCCGTTGAAGGCCTGCTCTTGGATATCCTCGATGACGCCGAGGCCTTGATTGGGATATATGACCCTATCGCCTATCTTAAACGCAATCATGAAGCCTAAATGATAGCAAAATCTCTCGTTGTCGTCAACCGGGATTTCGGCGGCTCAGGCGCGGTCGCCGCGAAGCCGGTTGTAGAGGGTCGTCCGAGAGACCCGGAGAATCCGGGCCGAACGGCTGACGTTGTTCCGGGTCAGGGCCAGAACATAACGGATGTATCCCCGGACAAGGTCGTCGAGGGTGGGCAGACCCCCATCCTCAGGCCGCTCCCCGTCTCGGCGGGATTTCAGGAAGGACTGGAGAAACCGGTCGGTCATGAGCACCGGGCCTTGGCCTGCTGGAGGAGGCGGTAGTTGTTCGAAACGACATAGGACAAGGCCATGTTGGAGACGAGGGAGACGGCCCAGGCCAGGGGTTTGCTCCGCTGGTACATTTTTTTCATCGAGAGGTAGGAGACGGCGCTCAGGCCGGCCTTGACCGCGGCGAAGGCGTAGGGATTCTTGACGAACGGCTTCATCATCGGATTGCCCTCGGACAAGCCGGGATACTTCAGGCATTCTCGGGTGCTGACGTAATCGGCCACGTTGAGAGCCAAGTAGGACAGGAGGGAGACGTCATAAATCGCGTCGCCGAAGCCGGAAAGGGGGGCGGCGCGTCGGAAGGCCGGGACGGCGAGGACCGCGGCCTTGGGATCCAGATTCATCCGGGAGTAGTCGCGGATGGCGGGGGGGGCGACCGGGGCGGGATAGAGGTCCATGGACATCAGGGGGAGGAGGTTGGAGGCGGGAAGCAAGGTCTCGGAGATCGAAATGGGGTCCGGAGAAGCGACGACGGCGCTCAAGATGGAGGTCAGGGGAGCGACGGGGGGAAGGGCCGTCTCGAAAACGATTCCGGCCGGGACGGCCGGTCCCGAGAAAGCAAAAACCGCGGACAGGATGATTCCCGCGATCGTTGTCCCCGTTTTTTTCATGTCCATTTCTCCTTTTCAACCTTGGCGCTATATATACAGCATAAATCATGCCAATAAGCATATTTGTTTAAATCAAATTGAAAATAAATAAGATAAGATTATAATATCCAGAAAATGAATCCTTGTTAATAGACCAATTTTGATACACTATATAAAAATTAGTTATAAATACTTATAAACAAAAGATATAATACTTGTCCTCTATGTGAACAATAAATATACATTCATCTTCGTATTTCGCCGGCTTCGGGAGGGCGTGAAAAGCCGGACCTGGGAGCGAGGCCGTCGCTCCGGCTTCATGAATCCACACCGAATGGAAGAGAACCTCGTTGTTCTTGACATGGGGCTGGAGGTCGGCTAACATACGCTCTTCATTCCAGTTCTAGGTGAAGGATCATGAAGCCCACGTTCCGACCGAATAACCGCAAGCGAAAAAAAACCCACGGCTTTCTAGTCCGGATGAGCAGTCCCGGAGGCAAAAAGGTCATCAAGAGACGCAGGCAGAAAGGCCGCAAACGCCTCGCCGTCGGATGATGGAATCGTACGGACCTCCCGAGAGGATCCGCCGGAAATCGGAATTTTCCGAGCTATATGCCAAAGGCCGCAGCCATCGAGGGCGATATTTCACCCTGGTCTTTCTCCCCAGCCGGTCGGGGCGATCCCGAATGGCGGCCGTGGCGAGCCGGAAAGTCGGAGGAGCGGTCCAGAGAAACAAAGCCCGCCGCCGGGCCAAAGAGCTTTTCCGAAGGAACAAGGCCTTGATTCTCAATCCCCTGGACCTCGTGGTCATCGCCCGAAAATCGATGGTCGAGGCCCCTTGGACCTCGTTGAGAGACGATTACCTGAAGGCCCTCGAGGCCGCGGGCCGGGAAACGGGCGGAAAATGAAAATCCTGGCCATCTTTTTGATCCGGGCCTACCAGGCGACGCTTTCGCCTCTTCTTGGGGACCACTGCCGTTTCCACCCAACCTGCTCCGATTATGCCTCCCAGGCTATCGCCAAGCATGGCTTGGCCCGGGGATCTTTCCTCGGCCTGAGGCGGATCCTCCGTTGTCACCCTTTCCACAAGGGAGGCTTCGACCCCATTCCCTGAAAGGTCAATGATGGAAACCAAAAGGCTCATCCTGGCCATCGTCCTCTCCTTCGCCGTTCTTTTTCTCTACCAGCTTCTTTTCGTGAAGAAGGCCCCGGAGACGCAGGGCCCCGCCGTCGGACCGGTCGCGGCCGCGGTCGAGCCGGCGGCCAAGCCGCCGGCTCCGTCCGTTTCTCCCGAGCCAATCCCTCCAGCCCCGGAGGTTCGGCCGGGCGAGGCCGTCTCCGGCCTGAAGGAAGAGGAACTGAAGGTCGCGACATCCCTTTATCGGGCCGTCTGGAGCAGCAAGGGCGCCGTCCTCAAGAGCTTTCTCCTTCGGAATCACAGAAACGAGAGGAAGGAGGACTTGGAGCTTGTCCCGGCGGCGGCCGGCGAAGTCGGGGTCTTTCCGTTCGCCCTCCTTGAGGATGCCGATCCGGACCGGGCCGGCCTCGAGGCCATCGCCTCGAGCCCGGCGAACCTCGCCCTCTACAAATTGGAGGGGGCGAGCCTCGACCTTCGCGACGGACAACGGGGAGAGCTCAAGTTCGTCCATGCCGACGGGCGGGGGCTCGAAGTCGAAAAAATCTTCCGCTTCCATGGAGGCCGGTACGACTTCGAGGTCGCGATCACCGTCCGCCGGAACGGCCAGGCCGTCGAACCGAGAGTTCTCTGGGGGCCGGGGATAGGAAATCCGTCATCGGCCGATCTGGCCAAGCGGTTCGGATCGGGCGGAGGAGTCAGCGTTCTCTCGGGAACGAACTTCTACCGGGTCGACGAGCGGAAATACAAGCCCGAGACGAGCGCTTTCAACTATTTGACCTGGGCGGCTTACGACGACAACTATTTCACCGCCCTGTTCGTCCCGGCCAAGGGCGCGGGATCGGCGGCCTATCTCCGCCTCGCCGGCCCCGACGACCTCCCCTTTTTCTATCTCGCCGCCGCGAACCCCGGGAAGGCGTTTCTCGGCCCCAAGGAAATCGACACCTTGACCGCCTTCGGCCATGAGGCCAAGAAAATCGTCCGTTTCGGGATGTTCGGTTTCGTGACCGAGATCCTTTACGCTTCGATCAAGGTCATCCATAGGGCCATCCCTAATTGGGGCTTCGCCATCATCGTCCTGACCTTCGTGATCAAGATCATCTTTTTTCCCCTGACCTACAGCAGCACGAAATCGATGTCCAAAATGGCCGAGCTGCAGCCCAAAATCAAGGCCCTCCGAGCGAAGTACAAGAAGTCCAAGACCGACATCCAGCAGCGCCGGGCGATGAACGAAGAGATGATGAAGCTCTACAAGGAGCACGGCGTCAACCCGGCCGGAGGGTGCCTGCCGCTTCTCATCCAGCTCCCGGTCTTTTGGGGCTTTTTCCGCCTTTTGACGGTGGCCATCGAATTCCGGCACAGCCCCTGGATGCTCTGGGTCAAGGACCTCTCGGCCAAGGACCCCTTGTTTATCACCCCCATCCTCATGGGCATCACCCAGTTCATCAGCCAGAAGATGACCCCAACTTCGGCCGACCCGTCCCAGGCCCGGATGATGCTCATCATGCCGGCCGTCATGACCCTGTTCTTCCTGAATTTTCAGAGCGGACTCGTCCTTTACTGGCTGACGTCCAACGTCCTTCAGATCGGGCAGCAAGCTCTGATGAATAAACTCATGAAGAAAAAGAAGAGCCAAGCCGATGGAAAAAGAAGAAAAACTTGAAGCCGAAGTCCCCGAATTCAAGGGGAAGAACCTCGAAGACGCGATCCTCCACGCCGAGCACAAGCTCAAAATTCCCCGGAGCGAGTTCAACTACGAAGTCGTGACGGAAAAAACCCGGCTGTTCGGCATCGGCAAGGAGGTCGTCATCCGGGCCTGGCCGAAGGGGACGGCCGACGAGGGCGCCGTGGCCAAGTTTCTCGATGAGCTCCTCGTCGTCCTGCCCCTCGAGGTCTCCTACCAGCTCCGGAGGAAGAACGACATTATCTTCGTTGTTTTCGACGGGGCCGACAAGCAGCTCCTCCTCTGGAAAGACGGCCAGCTCCTCCTCGCCATCCAGCACGTCCTGAACAAAATATCGACCCAGAAAGTCCAGGTCGATTGCGAGTTCTTCCGCAAGCGCAAGGAAAAGAGGCTCCGGGATTTCGCCCAGGACGCGGCCCGCCAGGTCGCCGCCTCGGGCCGGCCCGAAGTCCTGGACCCGATGAACCCCTACGAGCGGAGGATCGTCCACATCGTCGCCAACCAGATTCCCGGGGTCACGAGCGAGAGCCTGGGCGAAGGTTTCCTCAAGCGGGTCAAGATTTTCCCGACCGACAAGCGCCCCCGCTGAGGCGGTCATCGCCGGCCGACGAAGCGCCCTCTCCTCTTCCGGGGCGAACCCCCCGCCCGAACTTCGCCGCGATGGCCCCGGCCGCCTTTACTCGAAGAAACGGGTTCGCTAAAATCCCGGACATGGGCATTCCGTCCCTCGAAGAGACGATCGTCGCCGTATCGACTCCCCCCGGGGCCGGCGGAATAGGCGTCGTCAGATTGAGCGGGGACCGTTCCCTCGAGATCGTCCGGACTTTCTTCAGGCCTCGCCGGGCCCTCCGGAAAATCCCGGCCCGTCGGGCGGTTTTCGGCCTTCTTCGCGAGCCCGACTCCGGGGCGCCGTTCGACGAGGCGATTCTGACGTACTTTCAGGGGCCGGCTTCCTATACGGGGGAGGACGTCGTCGAAGTCTCATGCCACGGCAGCCCGGCCGTTCTTGAGGCGGTCGTTCGGCTGGCCGTCCGTCAAGGGGCCAGACTCGCCCATCCGGGGGAATTCACCAGGCGGGCTTTTTTGAGGGGGAGAATCGATATCCTTCAAGCCGAGGCGGTCAACGACCTCGTCCGGGCGGAATCCTTCGAGACGGCCAGGCTCGCCTTCCGCACGGTCGAGGGCCGCCTCTCCCGCCGGGTCGCCGGCCTGAGGGACGGGGCCGTCCGGATCATCGCCGGGCTCGAGGCGGCGATAGAATTCCCCGATGAGGATCTTTCGCTTGACCGCGAGCGTCTGGCCGCCGAAATGGAGGAGACTTCGGCAGTCCTCGAAAAATTGATCGAGAGCTACGAGGCGGGAAGGGCGATGGCCCGGGGCGCCAACCTGGCCATCCTTGGACGCAGGAATGTCGGGAAGTCGACCCTTTTCAACGCCCTTCTCGGCGAACCGCGGGCCATCGTGACCCCCCGGCCGGGGACGACGAGGGATTATCTCCGGGAAAAGATCAAGATCGGCGAAGCGTCGTTCCATCTGATCGATACGGCCGGAATCGGCCTTTCCGGTTCCGAGGTCGAGAGAGAAGGGATGAGGCGCGGACGAAAGTTGGCCTCGCAGGCCGACGGAATCCTCTTCGTCATCGACGGCTCAAAAGGGGATCCCGCCCGAGACGCGGCCCTGGCGGAAAGATACCGAGACAAAAAGATCATTTTTGTTGTCAATAAAATAGATAAAATCGGGCGCAGGCCGCGCTCCCTTCCGGCCGACCGCTTCTCCGGCCGCCCAAGCCTCGAAGTCTCGGCCCTCAAGGGGACGAATATCGAGAGGCTGCGACACCTCATCCATGAAATGTTCGCCCCAAAATCCGGCCCGGACGAGGAGGTCATCTTCCATCTTCGGGACAAAGTCCTTCTTGAGGAGGCCTTGGCCGGTCTCCGCCGGGCGAAGAGAATGCTCGAAAACGGGCATTCCGAAGAGGTTGTCGCCGAGGAAATCAGGGTCATGCTCGGAGCCGTCGGCCGATTGACCGGAGAAATCCGGACGGATGAGGTCATGGACCGGATTTTCAGCCGTTTCTGCGTCGGGAAATGAGAACGAAAGAGGGATTCGACATCGTCGTCGTCGGGGCGGGCCACGCGGGCTGCGAAGCGGCGCACGCCGCCGCCGGGATGGGGCTCGAGACGTGTTTGGCGACGATGCACCTCGACACGATCGCCCAGATGTCCTGCAACCCCGCCGTCGGCGGGCTGGCGAAGGGCCATCTTGTCCGGGAAATCGACGCTCTCGGCGG
>VGJF01000012.1 GCA_016867585.1 Candidatus Aminicenantota bacterium
TGAAGACCGACACCGGTCCCGCCTGGGGCGTGGAGGGATTGTGGCGGCTCCGGCCCCTCGTTCGCAAGCCTCTCGTCGCCATCGGCGGGGTCAACGAGACGAACGCCGCCCGGATCCTCGAAGCGGGAGCCGATGGCATCGCTGTCGTTTCGGCGATATGCGCCGCGCCGGACCCCGAGGCCGCGGCCCGCCGCCTCCGCGAGATCGTGGAACGGCATCGACGGGCCGGGGGAGGAGGCCGGCGGTGAAACTTTCCGAGATCGGCGAATTCGGGCTCATCGCCCGGTTTTCCCCGGCTTTCCTCAAGAGGCTTCCGGAAGGCGTGGTCGGGATCGGCGATGACTGCGCCGTCCTTCCCTGGCGGCGCGGCGAGCGTCTTCTCGTCACGACCGACATGCTCGTCGAGGACAGCCATTTTCTGCGGAAGGAGATAGCGCCCCGCGACCTGGGCGACAAGTCGTTGGCCGTCAACCTGAGCGACATCGCGGCGATGGGCGGACGGCCGCGCTGGGCCTTCCTTTCCCTGGGGATCCCGGCCGGCGTCGAGGTCGAGTGGATCGACGAGTTTTTCCGCGGTCTCGCCCGCGCGGCCCGGCCCGCGGCGGTGCGGCTCGTCGGCGGCGACACGACGAAGTCCCCCGACCGGCTGGTCGTCAATATCGCCGTCGTCGGGACGGTCCGGGCCGGCCGGGTCAAAACCCGGTCGGGGGCGAGGATGGGCGATGTCATCGCCGTGACGGGGAATCTCGGTGATTCGGGGGGAGGGCTTCGCGTCCTACTCGAGCGTAGGCGGCGCGGACGGGACGAGAATTTCCTCGTCCGTGCCCATCACCGCCCTCGGCCGCATCTCGACGAGGGCGCCTGGCTCGCCGCGCGGCCCGGCGTCACGGCCATGATGGATGTCTCGGACGGGATTGATTCCGACCTCCATCGGATCATGGAGCGTTCGCGCTGCGGGGCGGCCGTGGAACTGGAACGTCTGCCTTTGTCCAAGCCCCTTCGACGGTGCGCGGCCAAGTACGGCTGGGACCTTTATGAGGTCGCCGCCTCCGGCGGCGAGGATTATTGTCTTCTGGCGGCGATCGACCCGAAGTCCTTCGCCTCCGTCGCCGCCGGCTTCAAGCGGCGATTCGGCCGGCCTCTGGCCGCGGTCGGCGGGATCACTCCCGCCCGGCGGGGATTGTCCTACCGCCTTTCGGGCGTCCCGGTCCGCCTCGGCCGCGGCGGCTTCGACCATTTCAAATAAAAGGGGGAACCTTCAGGACCAGGTCGGGGATTCCGGCTCCAGGGCCTTGCGCCGCTCCTCGAGAATCCTCCGGTACTCCAGGGGATGGAGGGTCCGGAGCTCCCGGCCGGTGATCTTCCCGTTGAGCCAGACCTTGCTCATCGGAAAGACCTCGGGGTTGAGGTGGACGTTGTACATGTGCCAGATAATGATCGCCAGGAAGGCGAGCATGGCCTCGTAGCCGTGGACGATGACGAAGATGTCGTGGACCCAGAGGGGGAAGAGGCGGAGCGACAGCTCGAGATTCCACATGAAGAAGCCGCTGAGGATCATGATGAAGGATCCCCAGACGACGGACAAATACTCGAGCTTCTCGATGAAGTTGTAGCGGCCGTACTCGGGCTCCTTCTCGAAGAGCCAGAAGGGACGGCGGGCGAAGAACTTTTTCCCGATCCCACGGCGGTGGAGAAAGCGGGTCAGGCCGAGGTTGTAGCCGAACTGCTGGACGGCGTCGCGGACATCCTTCCGGCGGGGGAGGAGGTCCTTGAGATTTTGGCGGCCCCGTCTTGTGAAGGCGACGTAGCCGACGTGCCACAGGCTGTCGACGATGAGGATGACCGCCGCGGCCCGGTGGAGAAAGCCCCGGAGCTGGAAGGCCCTGGCCGAGCCGAAGATGGACTTGAAAATCTTCAACTCGTAGAAGAGAAGCGGGAGTCCGGTCAGGACGAGGGTCGTGAAAGAAATAACGAGGAGGATATGCTGGAGGCGCTCGGCGAGGTTCATCCGGAGGAAGACTTCGTCGTCCCGGATGAGGGCCTCTTCGCTCAGGGGCTCTTTTTGGCTTTCCATCGGGTTCTCGCGCGGCGGGCCAGGTCGACGGCGATGAAGAGGCAAAACAAGGAGATCAGGCCTCCGATGGCGGTTATGTAGAATATCTTGGCGATGTAGGCCCCCTTGGCCTCGGTCTTTTCGGAGACGACGTGGATCTTGCCCTTGGCGAAGTTGGGGCCGGCCCCGGCGTGGCAGCGGCCGCACGTCGCCGAGAGGTTGGCCGGATGGATGGATGAGCGGGGGTCGGCGGAGTTCCGGATGTCATGGAATCCGTGGCAGCTGGCGCAGTTGGCCACCCGGGTCGCGCCGAAGCGGGAGGCCGTTCCGTGGAAGGAGTCGGAATATGTCCGGAGACGGGAGGTGATCAAACCGAACTGGCGGGCCAAGTTTTCGTCGTCATGGCAGCGGCTGCAGACCGACGCTACCCGGGTCGCGTAGACGCTCGACGAGAGCGTTTCGGCCGTCTGGATGGCGTGCTCGGTGTGGCAGTCCGTGCAGACGGGGACGTTTTCGAGCCCTTTGACGTGGGCTTTTCCGTGAACCCCCTCGAGGTAGTCCCGTTCGATCCAGGCATGGCAGCGGCCGCAGGTCCGGATGATGGCTTTTCGGCCGACTCTCGACTCCGGGTCGGCCGCGGCCCGGACGTCATGGGCGCCGTGGCAGGTCGCGCAAGTCGCCGAGACGCTCAAGCCCGACTTTTTCGCCGCTTTGAAATGGACGCTCTCGTTGTAAACCCGGATGAAGTCCCCTCCCCGCTTGGTTTGGACGAGACCGAGATGGCAGCGCTCGCACGTGTCCGGGATGTTGATGGCGAAGACCGGCGAGTCGAAGTCATCCTTCTTCCGGATGTCGTGAGTCCCGTGGCATTCTTTGCACGAAACGACGATCGAGGCGTTGGCGGCTTGGTGGGGCCGGCCGTGGACGCTGGCCGCGACGGCGGACTTCTCGGCCTCATGGCAGAGAGAGCAGTCGACCGGCTCGATCTTCTCGGCGTGGGGAAAGTCCTCGACTTTGGCCAGGTCGGCATGGCAGTCGACGCAGCTCAGCCCGGCCTGGCCATGGATCGAGAGACCGTAGCGGTTTTCGTCGATGAAGAGGGTTTTCCCCGAGGCCGACGTCAGGTCCCTGTCCGCATGACACATCAGGCAATCCGCGTCGGTCTCGGAGGCAGGGGCGGTCGGCGAGGCGAGGCAAAGGGCGAAGGCGAGGACGACGCATCGCGGCCGGATCATCGGCGAGGGCACCCTTTGAGGCGGCGGAGGAGGGCCGGGATGAACCACAGGACGGTCGAGACAGCGGAGATGATGACCAGCCAGAAGAGGACCTTCTGGACGTAGTACGGGGCCCCGGAGGACTTATCGAAGACGTCGCGGTGGATCTTGGCCGAGGCGATCCTGGCCGGCATCCCAGGATGGCAATTCGTCTGGCCGCAGGTCTGGGCCAGGTTGGCCGGGTGGACCGTCGACTTCGGATCGGCGGCCGGAGGGATGTCGTGGACGCCTTGGCAGTCCGTGCAGACGGCCGCGAACGAGACAAGCCCCTTGTCGAACAAGGCCCGCCCGTGGACGCTTTTTCGGTATTCCCGGTAGGGCGATTCGGCGTGGATGTTGTACTTGACGACGACGGTCATGTCTTCATGACACCGGGAGCAGGTCGTCGGGATGTTGACCCGGTTGACCATCGATGCGGGGTCGGAGCCGGCCTTGATCGTGTGCTTGCCGTGGCAATCCCAGCAGCGGGCGACCTCGGGCTCCCCGCGATCGAGATAACCCCGGCCGTGGACGCTGTCGGCGTAGGCGAGGGGAGGGGCGCCGGCCGAGGCCGCTTCGCCTCGGTGGCATTTCGAAGCGCAGTCCGGCGGCGGAAGGTCCTTTTTCGCCGGGTGGGGCGGATCGCCGGCCTGGAGTTTCGCGCCGGCGTGACAGTCCAGACACGACAACCCGGCGTGAATCGATCCTTCGAGCCGGGCGTCCGGATGGCAGGTCGCGCAACCATCCTTCGCCGCGGCCGGCGCCGGGACGGTCAAGGTTTGTCCTCCCAAGGCGAACCCGACGGCCAGCGCCGGACCGATGATCATCCTCCACCACCTCCCTTTCCGCGCGGGCGGAAAGAACGGCCGTGGAACGGAACGGCCGCCGGCCCTCGGACGATCGACGGCGCTCACGCTTTGGGGACGGGATGCTTGATTTTTTCGATGGCCGCGGCGAAATCGAAAGATTTGCCGTGGGCGTTCTCATGGCAGGTCAAGCAATGAGCCTTGACGGCCTCGGCGTTGGGGTAGACGATGAGGCCGTTCTTGGCCGCTTCGGCCCGGTTTTTCATGATCGATAGCGTTTTGTACGCGCTGCCCGGGCCGTGGCAAACCTCGCAGGTCACGCCCTCGGCCTTGAATTCCGGGGCCTTGGCGGCCAGGGGGGCGTGGCATCCGAGGCATTTCGGGTCCTCGGCCGGCTGGGCCACGCCCATGGCCTGGCCGGCCTGGGCGCCTTGGGGCGAGGTCAGGGCGTCGTGGGACCGGGAGTGGAGCGACGCTTGCCATTTGCCGTATTGCTGGCCTTGCTTTTCCGTCTTGTGGCACATCGCGCACTTCTGGGCCCCGATGTGCGTGAATTGTTGGCCGACGGCCGCCGCGGCCAAGATGACGATGATGCCGGCGACGGCCGGGATGACGACCTTCTTCATGCTGTCCTCCGTATCTTGCGCCTCATCCTTCCTGCCGAAGAAGCCCCATTTTAAGGGAGGGCTTGGGTCTTGTCAATCCCGATATGGGCTCTATGATCTATCGGAAACCTAGGACGCCATTCGTTTTTCCTTCAGGCGTCGGATTTTGAGGGCCAGGGCGGCGGCCAGGAGGGCCAGGCAGATGGTGGCGACGACCAGGCCCCTGCGCCGGAAGCGGGCTTCCGCAAGGGCCTTTTGACCGGCGGCCTCGACTTCGGCCAGGGCATTTTCCCCGTCGACGATGGCCTTCCGGATCTCGGCGAGGTCGAGGCCGTGGGTCAGGTTCTTGGCCGAGACGAGAATCGTGTGGACATCCTGGAGCTTGAACCGCGCCTCGCTGACCTCGACGCCCTTCCGGTCGGCCGCGTCGAGCGCGACTTCGGCTGAGGCCGTCCCGGACTCGAACTCCTCGAGGAGACTTCTCAACTCAGCCGCCGTCGTCCAGGCCTTGGAGCCGGCCTCGTGGCATTGGATGCAGGCCGACCCCGCGGTCGACCCGATGAGGGCGTTCGTCGGCGCTTCGATCTTGTGATTCCCGTGGCAGGCCCCGCATTCGCCGGCCTCGATTTCGACGAAGGCTTTTTTATGGGGGCTCTTGGCGAAGAGCTCCCCCGCCGAG
Organism: Candidatus Aminicenantota bacterium; assembly: GCA_016867585.1. Classification (GTDB taxonomy): domain Bacteria; phylum Acidobacteriota; class Aminicenantia; order Aminicenantales; family UBA4085; genus JAAZPG01. Next base: position 5,397 of record VGJF01000012.1, read on the forward strand.
GGATGGCACTGGCGACAGACGCCGCTGACGGAGCCGACCTCGGGAGGATAGGCGCCATGGTTCCCGTGGCAGTCGTTGCAGGCCGGGGCCGAGAGGTCCTTCTTGTCGAAGAGGGCCCGGGCGTGGACGCTGGCCCGGTAGTCCTCGAGCTGGCCGGCCGGAAGCAGATACGAAGCCATGAGGGCCTTGTCGGCGTGGCAGCGGCCGCAGGTTTGGGGGATGTTCCAGGGGAAGGTCATCGACTTGGGGAACCTGGCCGTCTGGACGCCGTGGGCGCCGTGGCAGTCCGTGCAGACGGCGACTTTCGCGTCGCCGGCCTTCAGCCGCTGGCCGTGGCGGCTCGTCCAATACTGGTCGAGCTGGTCGACGCGCAGCGAGGGATTGAAGCCCCGCATTTTGGCCGCATCGGCGTGGCATCCGCCGCAAAACTCGGGAATCCGCTCCCGCTTCGGAGCGCCCTTGAACGACTTGTCCTTGGCCTTGTCCACGTCGTCGGTCGCGGGATTCCCGCCGTGGCAGTCGCGACAGCTCAGGCCGAACTGGCCGTGGACGTCTTGGGCGAACGCGACCGCGGCCGCCTGAAGCGCGCCGTCGAGCTCCTTGTGGCAGTCGAGGCAGGAATTTCCCTGGGCCAAACCGGCCGCCGGCAGTCCTAGAAAGCCGATGACGAAGAGGGAGGCGAATGTTGGTCTTTTCATCAGAGCCCCGGCACCGTGTAGGTGATGACGGTCAGGACGACGATGTAGGCCGCGACGAAGAGGCCGATCCAGGTGAAGGCCGGACTGCGTTTTTCCCGAGCGGCCCGCCGGTCGAGGAAGGGCACCAAGAACCAAAAGAGCCCGCCGGCCAAGAAGCCGAGGATGGCGAGCTGTTCGCCCTCGATGGACAGGACGTGCGCGGGGATGAGCTTCAGCGTCGTGAACATGAAGGTGAAGTACCACTCCGGCTTGATCCCCAGAGGGGTCGGGGCCAGGGGGTCGGCCTTCGTCCCCACCTCCCAGGGGAGGAGGACGCAGACGACGCCGATGAGGATAAGGACCAGGATCCAGCCCAGGGCGTCCTTGTAAATGAAATCCGGAAAGAAGGGGATCTCCCGGGTTTCCCGGACGCCGATCGGCTTGCTCATCCCGAGAGTCTGGACGAGGAGGATGTGGATCCCGATGACGCCCAGGGCGACGACGGGGAGGACGGCGACATGGAACCAGAAGAAGCGGGAGAGGGTCGCCTGAGAGATGTCCGGACCGCCGAGGATGACCTCCTTGAGCCAGCCGCCGATGAGGGGCAAGCTTCCGGCGATGTCCGTGCCGACCCGCGTGGCGAAGTAGGACAGCTCGTTCCAAGGGAGGAGATAGCCGCTGAACCCGAAGGCCATGAAGAGGACGAGGAGAAGGAAGCCCGTCATCCAAGTCAGCTCCCTGGGCTTCCGATAGGCTTTCAGGAAAAAGGTCGAGAACATGTGGACGAAGAGGACCCCGATGAGGATGTTGGCCGACCAGCTGTGGACCGAGCGGATGAGCCAGCCGAACTTGACCTGGCTCATGATGACCCGGATGCTCTCGTGGGCCCCGTCGATCGAGGGGATGTAGTGGAGGAGGAGGAGAAGCCCGGTGGCGACCTGGAGGCCGACGAGGAACAGGCTGATCCCCCCGAAAAAATACCAGAAGGAGTGCTGGTGCTCGGGAACGGTCTTTTTCCCGGCGAAGGCGCCCAGGCCGGAGAGGAGGAACCTTTCGTCGAAAAACTTGAAGAGGGCCCGTCCGATGTTCTTGGCCATGTCAGCTCTTCCTCGCGACGACGATCTCCTCGCCCGCGACCAAGACGCCGTAGGTCTCCAGGGGCGCCGGCGGGGGGCCGGAGAGGACGGCCCCGCTGAGGTCGAATCGGCCGTTGTGGCAGGGACAGAACAGCGTTCCCGAATCCGCCTCGTAACGGACCGTGCAGGTCAGGTGGGTGCAGGTCGCCGCGAGGGCGATGAGCCGGCCCTCCGCGGTGTTCACGAGGACGGCCGGCTTCGCGCCGAACTTGAAGATCTTGGCCGCGTTGGGGGGGAGCTCTCCGACTTTGGCCGCGGTGACGCTCTTCTGGCTGGAAGCCAGCGCCTTGGTCGGCAGGATGTAGCGAAGGACGGGGTAGAGGAAGGCGGCCGCCGTGGCGAGGAGGCTTCCTCCGAAGAAGACATCGATGAAGCTCCGTCGGCGCATCGGCCTCATCCTTTCTTCATCTCTTCATCGCCGCCGTGCCCCTGACCGTCTTGGCCGCGGCCGTCAGGGCTTCTTCGAGGAAAACATAATTGTGGATCCCCGAGCTGCCGTCCGTCTCGAGGAGACGAAGGAGCGCCTCGGCGGATTTGACCTGGGCCTTGGCGGCCTCGTCCAGGGGCTGTTTGTAGACCTCGTGGAGGGCGGCCCGCAGTTCGGCGGCGAGCTTGAGCGTCGTCGCGCGCCATTCCTCGAAGGTTTTCTTGTAGTTCTCGCCGTGGCAGGCGACGCACGCCCCGGCGCCGGGACGGACGATCTTCATGTCCTTGTCGAGATGGCAGGCCGCGCAGTCGGCCCCCGCCTCGGCCATGATGTCCTTGGGAATCGTGAGGCCGGCCAGGGTCCCGCCTTCGTAGAGCGTCTTCTGCGGTCCGTGGCAGGCGGCGCACTCTTTGGCCGGATCCTGGTGGTGGCAGGCGGCGCAGGACGCCTTGGTGGCGATGAATTCGCCGTGCCGGCGGGTGATGGAATGGCATTTCGCGCAGTCGAGCTTCCGGCCGACGAGGTGGGGCTTGTGGGGGAAGGACATCCCAAAGGACGGCACGACGATTTCCTCGATTCCGGCATGACAATTCAAGCAGGTGTTCGGCGCTTCCCTGGTCAGGGGCGGGGAAGCTTTCGGGACATAGGAGGAGCCGGCCGCGGCCAGGGCGGCGCGGATTTTTTCCTCCGCCGCGCCGAGGAGCTCCTGGGAGTAGGCCATGTTGTGGACGCTCTTGCCTTGATCGACGACGCCGATATTGAACGCCGCTTCGTCGAGGAGGGTCTGGGCGGCTTCTTTCTTCGGACCGGCCGCGATCTCGGCGGCGGCCCTTTTGTGGACGCCTCGGAGATCGGCCAGGCGGGAGGCCGTGGCCCGCTTCCAGTTCTGGAGGATCCGGGCGAAACCGCGGCCGTGGCAGCTCTCGCAAGCCGCGGCGGCCGAGGTCAGGGTCTCGCTCGTGACGAGCCGCCCCCCCGGGGTTTCATGAAAGATGTGGCAGCCCTTGCAGCTCAGCCCTTTCTCGTACATGACGTTGGGAACGGCCTGATCGACGCCCTTCCCCCCGCGTCCGGTGAAGAGGATCTTCATCGCCTGGTGGGAACCGACGTGGCAGGTTTGGCAGTCGGCCACGGTCTCGATGTCCTGGATGATCCGATGCCGGATGGGGAGATGGCAGAGGTCGCATTCGATCTTGTTGGCGGAGATGTGCATCCGATGCATGTGGTCGGTTTCTCCGTAGCGCTCGAGCCGCTCCCGCTCGGCGTGGCATTTGTAGCAGTTCTCCCGGGGGACGGCCCCGTCGCCCTGAATGACGTGGCTGTGGCACTTGTCGCAGCTGAAGCTTTTCTCGTAGACGGCGGCATGTTCGTAGCGGGCGTCGGGCTTTCCGGCGAGCTCGTCCTTGCGGTGGCAGAGGGCGCAGTCGGCGTTCCGGGGATGGGCGTCGCTTTTCTTGAAGTGGCAGAGGAAGCACGAGCTTTCGGTCACGGTGATGTGCTCGCCCTGGACGATCTGGGAGTGGCAGCTCGTGCAGCGCAGCTCCTTGCCCCGCTTGAGGTCGGCGAAGTGGGCTTGATGGTCGAAGACGATGCTCCTGAACGGGACCGGGCCTTCGAGAAGCCGTTTGTCGTGGCAGCCCGACTGGAGGCAGCTGGCGTCCTGAATCTCGGCCCAGGGCTTAGACTTGAGATAAAGCTTCGTCCAGTAACGGCCGACCATGACCAGGCCTTCCATCTTGGCCCGGATTTTCGACCGCAGCCCGGGCGGATAATGACAGACCTTGCACTGGACGTCGCGGTGCTCGGATTCCTGCCAGCTCTGGTAGAAGGGCTTCATGAAGTGGCACGAAGAGCAGAAGCTCGAGCGCGAGGTGACCTCGACCGAGACGGCGAAGAGGACGAGGAGGACACCCAGGGTGATGAGGGCGAACCGGAGCCGCTTTTTTCTCTTGGCTTTCTTGGCCGGAAGAACGGGCGGACGCTCAGCCATGGGGTGCCCTTCCTTTCATGACCTGCCGCGGCGCCCGGCATTATATCCGGCCGCGGCCTCCTTGAAAAGAGAGAGCCGGCCGTCCATCAACACTTGAAGGAAACGTCTTACGCGTAACTGTGGAGGCCGGAGAGAAGGTAGTTCACCCCGAAATACGTGAAGAGGGCGGCCAGGAAGCCGAGGATGGCGATCCAGGCCGAGCGCTTGCCCTTCCAGCCCATGACGATCCGGGTGTGGAGGTAGAGGGCGAAGACGAGCCAAGTGATCAGGCTCCAGACCTCCTTGGGGTCCCAGCTCCAATACCGGCCCCAGGCTTTCTGGGCCCAGACCATCCCGAAGACCAGGCCGCCGAGGGTGAAGAGGGGGAAGCCGACGGCCACGGCCCGGTAGCCGACCGCGTCCAGCTTGTCCTTCTTGGCGGGGTCTTTGGCGGAAAGGTACATCAGGCTGGCGACGAAGGCCACGGCGAAAAAGGCCTCTCCTAAGAGGGTCACCGAGACGTGGAGCCAGAGCCAGTAGCTTTGGAGGGCCGGGACGAGGGGCGTCGTCTCCTTGGGCATGAGGGGGGAGGAGGCCAGGGCCATCAGGGCGATGACGATGAGCATGAGGAACGGCCCGATCCTCGGGATCGAAAATCGGAGATTGACCAGGACGAAGGCCAGGGCCGTCGCCCAGGAGAGGAAGGACAGCGACTCGTACATGTTGGTGAAAGGGGCGTGCCCGCTTTCGACGGTCCTGAGGACGAGGGCCCCCGTGTGGACGACGAGACCGGCGATGACGGGGACGAAGGCGGTTCTGGCCGTCGACTCCCGCCGGTTGAACAGGAACACGAAGTAGATCAGGGCGGACAGGGCGAACAGCCCCATGGCCGCGGCGAATAGGGTCGATTCCGTCATGACGACCTCCTGAGCGCCGCCGCGACGGCGGCGAATTCTTTCTCGAAGCGGTCCCGGCCTTTGGCCGCCTGGCCGCCGAGAACGACCTCGGTCTTGGACGGGGCCTCCTCGAGGACGGCCCGGATCTCACAGGTCGGCCAGTAGAAGGCCAGCCCCAGGCCGACCATGACGAGCAGACATCCGGCCCAGATCAAGGGAACGCCGGGGTCCCTGGCGGCCTCGAGGACGGAGTACTGGCCGGCCCGGAATCCCTTGAGCTCGAACGCCAGGTCGTCCGCCTCGGTCCCGTGCATCCGGGCGAAATCGGGAAAGTTGGCGAAGACCCAGCCTTCGAAGACCTTCCGGCCCTCCCGGATGCCCTCGATGAGGACGGCCGGGTTGTTGGGCTGGAAGGAACGTGTCTCCGGCCTGTTTCCCTCGCCCAGGACGAAGTCGGGGAGGAAGCGGCGGAGGAAGATCTCCGTGCCTTCGGCGTCGCCGAGCGGGGCCCGCTCGCCCGGCTTGAGCTCGAGGGCCTTGAGGAAACCGGGATCGCCGCTCTTCCTGGCCAGGACCTCGACGGAGGCCGTCTCCCAGTCGAAGCCGTAGCTCATCTGATAAAAGTTGAACCCTCCGTGGGACAAGGGATGGTTGACCTCGATGTCCGCCGTCCGGAGAGGGGCGTTGTCCTCGAGGACGGTGACGGCGCTCGTCCAGTCCTTGACGCTTCCGTCGGGATAATATTCCGTGGTGAATTTGTCCAGGCGGATTTCGAAGGCCGCCTTCGGGACGGGGGCCGTTTCTCCCTCCCTGAGGACGATTTGGGTCTTGAAACCGCCCAGGCCGCTGACGATCCCGCCGGCCAGAAGGACAAGGAGCCCGAGGTGGACGACGTCGGGCCCGAAGATCCCGGCGATGCGCTTCCGGCCGAGGATAGAAACCCGCGTTTCGGCCTTTTCCGACCGGACCCGGTAGCCCGCCGCCCGAAGGGCTTCTTCGGCCTCGGTCCGGACGGCCGGGAGGCCCTCGGAGCGCCTGAACCGGTCCTTGGGGTTCCGGGCGGCGAGCGATTTGGGATCGGCGGCGACCTGAGGCCGGCGCGCCCTTCGGAGTTTGGGGGAAAGCCGGGTCAAGGTGCAGACGGCCGTGTTCAGGCCGAAGAATCCGAGCAGGGCGATGAACCAGAGGGAATGATAAAGGTCCGTGAACTGAAAGCGGACGAGAATCCCGGCCAGGCCCCCGTAGCGCGCGGCGTACTCGGCCGCGCTCCGGCCCTGGGGGATGAGCGTCCCGAGGATCGAGGCGGCGGTCAGGATGATGAGGAGGGCGATGGCCAGCTTGACCGAGCTGAAAAAACGGATGAAAGCTTTCATGTCCGCCTTCCGGCCGCCGGGCCGAGAAAGATGATCTTAAAGACTAGTAATTCTATAGGATTTTTTTTGAGACTGCAAGAAAATGTCAAGGCCGGTGCCGCTTCCGAATCTCCTCGGCCAGGGCCTTGATCTCGGTCAGGTCGCGCTTCATCTCGCTCCAGCCGTACCAGAGGGCATAATCGGGATTGGCATGGAACGAACCCTGGAAAGCCCTCATCCGGTGCTCGAGGAACATGACGAAGAGCTTCTGCTCGATCGGCGTCGGGGCGTCGTGGAAGGCGAGGAGGTCGGGAAAATCGTCGGCGTAATACGCCGGCTTGGCCAGGAGACCGTCCTTGTAAAGGCCGGCCACGATCCGGATCGCCTCGGCCATCAGGCCGTCGGCGACACGAATAAGCTGGTCGCTCTTTTCGAGCTCCGCCTTGGCGAAGTTGTAGGAGTGGCAGGCGTTGCAGGCTTTGAGCATCTTGTCGCGCTCGGCTTGCCATTCTTCCTGGGTCAAACGGGCGACCTTGGCCGCCTTGACGACTTCGAGGCGGGCCGTGGGCTTGCCGTCCTTGTCGAGGACGCCCAGTCCCTGGAGGATCGTCGCCCGGTCGGCGGCCCATGATTTATCCTCGGGCATCGGCAGACGGACGGCCAGGAACCCCCAGCCCGTCATGACGGCATGGTCGCCCTCCGGCATATGGCAGGTCTGGCAAGTGGGCGCGGCGGTCGATTCGGGGAGGACCTTGGCCTGTTTGAGGAGGTGGCGGACGCCGTGCTTGGAGGCGGAGTACATCTCCCACTGGGGATGGTCGAAGCCCATGTGGCAGGTTTGGCAGGCTTGGGGCTCCCGGGCCTCCTTGACGGAAAAGGTATGCCGGGTGTGGCAGGCGTCGCACGAGGCCACGCCGAAGCCCGGACCCGATTTGCGGAGTTCTTTCATCTCGGCCTCGGTTTTCAGGCCGATCTTGTGGCACCCTCCGCAGCCCTTCATCCCGTCCATGAGGTAGACCGGGGCGGCGTGGGTCGTGGGCATGGCTTTCATGGCCGCCCAGGCGAGAGCGTGCTTCCCCCGTTTGAATTGGGCGATCCTCTCCTCATGACAGGAAGCGCAGGTCTCGGGAGTCGGGATCGCGGCTTTGGAGACGTTCGTCACGGCGTCGTGCTCGATCCCGTGGCAGACCGCGCAATCGACCTCGTTTTGGCTGTGGAGGCTGAGCTTCCAGTCCGTGACGATCCCCGGCGTCGTCTTGGCGTGGCATTCGAGGCAGGTCATGGCGGACGGTTGTCTCGCGGCCGGGACGACGAGCGCGGCCGCGGCCAGGATCCCGAGGACGATGAAGGCGTTTCTCATGGCGTTTCTCCCTTCCTCGATCTTGGGCGAACCCGATTAATATAGCATCAAGATAGGATTTGTCAATTTCGAGGCCGAGCGGTCGGAAGCAAACCTATCTTGACTTTTTATATAGAATTAATAAAATATGGGGGCTTAAGGCTTGACCATGAAGCCCGGCTTGAATTTCCCCTCGATCCGCAAAGGAGGTCCGGCGGTGAACACGCGTTCCCCAAAGGAGGCGATCTTTTTCGTCCTCCGGCTCGCGGGCTGTCTCGTCCTCGCCGTCGGAGCGGCCGCCCTGGCCTCGGCCCGGCCGGCTTCCGCGGTCTCAAGAGGAACGGAGACCTGTGCGGCTTGTCATGAAGACATCGCCGCGGCCTTTTCCCGGAATCCCCATGCCGCGGCCGGGGAGGCGGCCTGCGCCGCCTGCCATGCCGGCGGCCTGAAGCACGCCGAGGAAGGCGGCGGGCCGGGCGTCCTTGCCTTCAAGCCTTCCGACCATGCGATGGTCAAGGTCCGCCCCTGCCTGGAATGCCACGCCGACGACCAGGGCCGCTTCTCCGCGGGGCCCCACGGGCGGGCTGCGCTCGACTGCACGTCCTGTCACAGCGTCCACGCGGCCAAGGCCCGGCCGGCGCTCTTGAAGGAAAAACCCATCAAGACCTGCGCGGCCTGCCACCAGGACGTCATGGCCGAGTTCCAACTTAACGAGCGCCACCGTCTCCGGGAAGGGATCCTGACATGCGCGGCCTGCCATGACCCCCACGCCCCCCAAAGCGGCTCCCAAGCCCTGGGAGGGTTCAAACAGGAACTTTGCCTGAAATGCCATGCCGACAAGGGCGGCCCCTTTCTCTATGAGCACGGCGCCTCCCGGGTCGAAGGCTGCACGGTCTGCCATGAGCCCCATGGTTCGGTCAACCGCCGCCTCCTGACGACCCAGAGCGTCTCCAACCTCTGCTTCGGCTGCCATGTCCTGGCGCCCTCCTGGCACGGCCGGTTCGAGGCCAAATCCTCGAATTGCACATCCTGCCACGCGACGATCCACGGCTCGAACTTGAGCCGAATCTTCCTGAGATAGGAGCCGGACGATGAGCCGAAAATTCCTGGCCGCCACCCTGGGCTTCGCCGTCTTGACGGCGGCCGCCGCCCCGGGCCTCGGGGCCGAGGAGGAGGACAAGAACCTGTCCGTGAACCTCCTCTTCGGCTATCGGGCCGTCGAAACGAGCGGCCTAACCGACAAGTACCGGGAAGATTTCAACCTCAGCCGAGGCGTCAGACTCTTCGATTTCGAACTCTCCTTCCTCGCTCCGGAAAGCTTGAAAAAGCTCTTCGACCGGGTCGACCTCCTTGTCGCGAACTTCGGGGGCGACCCCTTCGAAGCCTTCACCCTCGCCGCCCGGAAACATGGCCGCTACCGTTTCCGCTACGAACGCAAAAAGTCGGCTTATTATTACGCCGACCCGAGGACGATCGCCCCCCAGACGCGTTTCGACCTCATGACCTTCGATTTCGACCGGGTCTCCGACAGCGCCTCCCTGATCCTGACCGTGGCCCGGCCGGTCGAGGTCTATTTCGCCTTCGACCGCCAATCCAAGACGGGATCCTCGACGACGAACCTCAACGTGGAGCGGGTCGAGTTTGCCTTCGACAAGCCGGTCTCCGAGGATCTCCTCGAATACGCCGTCGGGGTCCATCTCCGCCTCCCCCGCTTCGCCCTCGTCTTCGAGCAGAGGAGCCAGGATTTCGAGATCGCCAACGGCCTTGTCCTGCCGGGTTATGCCGGCGGGGGAGGCGGGGCGCCGTATCCTTCGGCCTTGAGCCGGTTCGCCCTCGACCAGCCGTATTCATTCACCACGGGGATCACCTCCTTCCGTCTTCAAGCCCGGCCCGTCGACGGCTTGCTCCTCCGGGCAACGGCCCGCTGGTCGAGCCAGGAAACCGACCTGACCTACGCGGCGAACGCCCAAGGAGTGGATTATCTCGGGGTTTGCTACGAGACGGACGAGACGGGATGGGGCCATTTCCTGAGGAACATCGAGCTCTACGACGCCGATCTGACCTTCCTCCTCTCGCCGAGGCTGGCCGTCGTCGGATCGGTCCGCTACGGCGCCTTCGCCCAGGAGGGGACGCTGAGCATCGGGACGGCCTCCGACCGGACTTCGTGGTCGTACGACACCCTCGGCCTCGAGGGCGGAATCCAGTTCCAAGTCTCGCCCAAGTTCGTCCTGACCGCCGGCACGAGGCATGAGGCCCGGACGGCCGGGGCCGGAGCGAGGGTCGAAGAGGGATTCGGCGACGTCGAGACCGTCCGCCACGGCTTGTTCGGCAACCTGAAATGGGAAGTCTTCAAGGCCGTGAAGCTGACATTCGATTACCAGAGGAGCGACTATGACGATCCCTACACCCTGGTCGCCCCGTCGCAATTCGACCGCTTTCGGGCGACGCTCCGAACCCAGTTCAGGAATTTCACCCTGGCGGCGAGCGCCCTTTCGACGAAAATCCGGAACGAACTCGAGGGCGGCCTGAACTTCCGAATGATCTTTGCCGAGGACGATTACGCGGACCTTTGGACCTCCTCCAACACCCAGGTCAATCTCCGGCTCGGCTATCGGACGGCCTCGTTTGAGGCCTCCCTCGGGTATGCCCGGATCAGGGCCGGGCAAACGAGCGACCGCTTGATCGCCTTCGGCCCTTCCTGGTCGGGCCCGGCCGGGACCTTCCCCTGGATCATCGATACGACGGCCGATTCGCGCCTTATAGATGCCGGTCTCTCCTGGGCCTTCCGTCCGGCGTGGCGGGTCGGGGCCCATGTCCAGAGCTACCGGAACGAGGGCTTCTGGCCCGTCGCCCGGACGATCGTCAAGGGCTCGGTCGAACGGATTTTCGGCGGCGGCTTCGTCGGCCGGCTCGGGTATCGTTACATCGATTTCAAGGAAAAGGATTCCCAGGTCGAATACGGGGCGAACATCCTGGAGTTGGCGTTCGGGTATCGTTGGGAGTGACGGGGAGGATCCTATGAGGAGAAAGACGGCGTTCATCGTTCTCGGCTTCGTCCCGGCGGCAGGCGTCCTGGCCGTCGTCCTGGGGGTCGCCCCGGGGACCGCGGCCGACAACAGCAAGCGGGCTCGGGCCGAGCGGCTCTGGAAAACGTCGGGCCACGCCGCGGCCGGGTCCGTTGCGTTCCGTAACTGGGACGCCGAGGGGGCCATCCCGGCGAGCTGCGCGAAATGCCACAGCACGCCGGGGTTCCTGGACTTCTTGGGCGCCGACGGCACGGCCGGCGGCCTTGTCGAAAAGGCCGCCCCCGTGGGGACGACGGTCGAGTGCGGGGTTTGCCACGTCGACCAGAATTCGGGGGTGCTCCGACAAAATCCGTCCGTCCAGTTCCCTTCGGGGGTCATCGTCGGAGGCATGGGCGCCGAAGGGCTGTGCATGGAGTGCCACCAGGGACGGGCTTCCAAGGCGACGATCGACAGCCGGATTTTGAATGCCGGGGCCGCGACCGTGGATACGCCCAGCTCCCGCTTGACGTTCGCCAACATCCACTATTACGCCGCGGCCGCTTCCCAATTCGGGACGGTCGTCAAGGGGGGTTACGAATATGCCGGGAAGACTTATGACGCCCGGTTCTCCCACGTCCCCGGCTACAACGCCTGCCACACCTGCCATAACCCCCATTCCCTCGAGGTCAATCTCAAGGCCTGCGCGACCTGCCATGTCGGGGCGACCGATCCCAAGGACATCCGCTACCTCGGTTCGTGCGTCGATTACGACGGCGACGGCGATTCGTCCGAGGGGATGTACTACGAGCTCAAGGATGTCCAGGCGAAGCTCTACCGGACTCTTCAAGCTTACGCCAAGACCGTCGTGGAAAAGCCGATCGTCTACGACCCGGCGACGTATCCTTATTTCTTCAACGATACCAACGGCAACGGCCGGGTCGACCCGGGCGAGGCCGTTTCGTCCAACGGTTACGCCTCCTTCACCGTCCGGTCGCTCAAGGCCGCTTACAACTTCCAGGTCGCGGAGAAGGACCCGAACGGATACGCCCACAACGGCAAGTATCTCATCGAGCTCATGTTCGACGGGATCGAGGACCTGAACGAGAGGCTGGAAGAAAAAACCGACCTGAGCCGGATGCGCCGCGGCGACGAAGGGCACTTCGACGGGTCGACGCCCGCCTTCCGCAACTGGGACTCGACCGGAACCGTGCCCGCGGCCTGCGCCTTGTGCCATTCGGCCACCGGCCTCCCAAAGTACCTGGCCGGGGGGCAAATCGCCCTGACCCAGGGCGAGCCGAGCGCCAACGGCTTTCTCTGCTCGACCTGCCACACCTCTCCGCCGGCCCTGAGGACTCCGGCCAATGTCCGATTCCCCTCGGGGGCCTACGCCGCGACGGGCGATTCGAGCCATCTCTGCATGGTTTGCCACCAGGGCCGCCAGTCCCAGGTCAGCGTCGACGCGGCGATCAGCGCGAACCCCGGCGGCCGGTTCAGCTTCCTGAACATCCACTATTATCCGGCCGCGGCGATCTTCTTCGGGACCGAGGTCAAAGGCGGCTACGAATTCCCCGGCAAGGCCTACCTCGGACGGCAGCCCTATCCCAACCACAACGGCCGGTACAATACGTGCGTCCAATGCCACATGAACACCCGCCGTCTCTGCGACACGTGCCAAGGATCGGTCTGCGACCACAACGTCGCCAAGCCCAACCCCGAAGCTTGCGTCCTATGCCACGGCCAGGACGTTTCCCAGACGCGAAAAGGCGCGGACCCGGAGGCTTTCGACTTCGAACAAATCCGGCCGGCCAATATCCCCGATTATGACGGCGACGGAAACGTCCGAGAGTCCCTCAAGGATGAGATTCTCGGCCTGGAGGAAGCCCTCTATGCCCAGATCAAGCTGTACACCGCGTCCGTCCTGGGGGAAACGGCCGTTTATTACGGCGACGCCCATCCTTACTGGTTCAAGGACCTGAACGGTAACGGGATCGGCGACCCCGCCGAAGCCGTCAACGCGAATCGCTTCTCCTTCGACGCCAGAAGTCTCCGGGCTGCCTATAACTACCAGGTCAGCCACAAAGACCCCCATGGCTTCATCCACAACGCCCGCTATATCGCCCAGATTCTTGTCGACGCGATCGAGCACCTTGGAGGAAACGCCGCCGGCTATATCTGGCGCTGAGGCCTACTTCGGTTTGGCTTTCCGCTTGGCCGCGGCCGTCTTCTTATTGCCGATTTCGAGGATGTCTTCCAGGGAGACGCTCTCGAAATAGTTCCTGAGGAGGTCGGTCGCCCCTTTCCAGATCTCGTAAGCCCCGCAGGTCGAGGTCTTTTCGCAGAACTGGTCGTCCTCGACGCACTCGACGAGGCTGCAGGTCCCTTCGAGGGCCTTCAGGATGTCGCAGATTTTGATGTCCTCGGCCTTCCGACCGAGGCAGTAGCCGCCTCCGGCCCCGCGGATGCTCTTGACGAGCTTGTTGATCTTCAAGGGGATGATGATCTGCTCGAGATAGCGGATCGATATCCCCTCTTCTTCGGCGACGCTCTTGAGAATGACGGCTTCGCTCCCCAGCCTCTGGCGGCGGGCGAGGTTCACCATGAGACGCGTCCCGTACCGCCCCTTGGTCGAAAGTTTGATCATTGGATGACTCCTCGAAAGCTCTTATTATAGTCAGGCGCGGCTCTATTACAACATATTTTTATAGGATTTATCAATCGCCTCGGGTAATGCCTTTTCGTTCCCTTGACGGGATCGCGGCCGGGCTGATATCCTAGCCTGTCCTCAACGCCCCACCGGGAGTCGCGCCGACGATGCCGAGAGAAATCCTTCTGGGCGATGAAGCCGTGGCCCTGGCCGCCGTCCACGCCGGCTTGAGCGGGGCCTATTCCTATCCCGGGACGCCGGCCTCGGAGGTCATGGAGTTCCTGCTGGCGGCCGCGGCCGGGGGAGGATTCCGGGCGGCCTGGTCGGTCAACGAAAAGACGGCCTTCGAGGAAGCCCTCGGCTGCTCCTTCGCCGGAAAGCGGGCCCTGGTCTCGTTCAAGCATGTCGGCCTCAATGTCGCCGCCGACCCGTTCATGAGCTCCGCCCTGACCGGGGCCGGCGGCGGGCTGGTCGTCGTTTCGGCCGACGACCCGGGAATGCACAGCTCCCAGAATGAGCAGGACAGCCGGTTCTACGCCCGCTTCGCCCAAATTCCCTGCTTCGAGCCCGCCGACCATCAAGCCGCGTACGACCTGACCCGGGAGGCTTTCGACCATTCGGAGAAGGTCGGTCTTCCGGTCATGGTCCGGCTCGTCACCCGCCTGGCCCACAGCCGGGCCGGCGTCGAAATCCAAGCCGCCCGCCCGGCCAACACGCTCCGCCTCGGCTCCCGCCGGGCTTGGACGCTCCTCCCGTCGAACGCCCGGGCCCAATTCCGCCGCCTCCTCGACCTTCAGCCCTCCCTCGTCCGCTACGCCGAGGCATCCCCCTGGAACAGCCTCGACCTCAACCCGGCCGACCGTTCCCTCGGAATCATCGCCTCCGGGATCGCGGCCAACTACGTTCGCGAGAACCGGTCCGCGGGGCCGGACAGGCCCTCGCTCCTTCAACTCTCCGTCTATCCGCTCCCCGAAGCGCTCATCCGCGAACTTGTCGCCCATTGCCGGACGATTCTCGTCGTCGAGGAGGGGTATCCTTTCATTGAGAGGGAGGTCAAGGGGATGTTCGGCCTCCCGGGGAAGACCGTTCTCGGAAAGCTGAGCGGCCATCTGCCCCTCATGGGGGAGCTGACTCCCGAGGCCGTCCGCGCGGCCCTCGGACAAGAGCCGCTCCCGCGGCGCGACACGGCGGGCCTCAAGCTCGCCGCCCGGCCGCCCCAACTCTGCCTCGGCTGCCCCCACGGCGACGCCTTCAAGGCCCTCAATGAGGCCCTCGAGGGCTTCCCCGGCGGGAACGTCTTCAGCGACATCGGCTGCTACACGCTGGGCTATTTTGCCCCTTACGACGCCATCGACACCTGCGTTTGCATGGGGGCCAGCCTCGGGATGGCCCGGGGCGCGGCCGAAGCCGGCGTCTTTCCCTCCGTCGCCGTCATCGGCGATTCGACTTTCGGGCACTCCGGGATCACCCCGCTGCTCGGCGCGGCCGCGGTCGACGCGAACATGGTCGTCGTCATCCTCGACAACGGGACCGTGGCCATGACCGGCACCCAGCCGAGCTTCGCCGCGGGGGGGCGCCTCCTCCGGATCATCGAGGGGGTGGGCGTCGACCCGGCCCGGATCCGCGTCCTGACCCCGCTCCCGAAGAATCATCGGGAGAACGTCCGTCTCCTCAGGGAGGAAATCGCCCGCCCCGGGCTGTCCGTCGTCGTCTTCGTCCGCGAATGCCTGGAGGAAGCCAAGAAGAAAACCAAGACGGGAGGCCTCTCATGAGCGCCCCGGCCCGTCAGGACATCATCCTGGCCGGCGTCGGGGGTCAGGGGATCCTCTCGATCGCCGCGGCGATCGCCGGGGCGGCCCTCAAGCGCGGCCTGAACGTCAAACAGGCCGAGGTCCACGGCATGGCCCAGCGGGGAGGCGCCGTCCAATCCCACCTCCGCCTCTCCGCCGACCGGATCTGGAGCGACCTCATCCCCCGGGGCGGAGCCGACCTCATCCTCGGTGTCGAGCCCCTTGAGGCGCTTCGCTACCTCGATTATCTGGCGCCCGAAGGGCGGATCGTCGCCTCGAGCAAGCCGCACCTCAACATCCCCGATTACCCCGACCTCGAGGCGATTTTGGGCGAGATCCGCAAAATCCCCGGGAGCGTCGTCGTCGAGGCCGAGTCGCTGGCCAGGGCGGCCGGAACGGCCCGGGCCCAGAACATCGTCATCCTGGGGGCGGCCTCGAGGTTCCTGATCGTCGATGAAGCGGGCCTGCGGGAAAACGTCCGGGGCCTGTTCGAAAAGAGGGGCGAGAGCGTCCTGGCCGCCAACCTCAAGGCTTTCGACTTGGGCCGCGGGGCCGTCTGACCGGCCGGAGACGCGATCCGCATTCTCCGGAATGCGGTTCTCCTCCCGGCTCTTGGAGAGGGACATGGAAAGGCTGTGGCCGAAGATCGATAGGATTTTCGAGAAGGCCGAAGGGGAGGGCCGGGACCGCCTCCTCGAGCCCGAGGTCTACGCCCTGCTCGCCGCGGCCGGGATCCGTCCGCCTCGACATGTCTTCCTCCCGGCCGGCCGGCCCGTCCCGGCCGGGATCATGGCCGCTTTTCCGGGCGAAGAGGTCGTCCTCAAGGTCGTCTCCCCGCTCGTTCAGCACAAGACCGAGGCCGGCGGGGTGGCCTTCGTCCCGAAGAAAGCCTCGGTCGTGAAGTCCAAGATGAGGGAAATGGCGGCCTCCGCCGGGGGAGGATTGAGAGGATATCTCCTCGTCGAAAAGGTGGCCTTCGAGGAATTCGGGTTCGGGACCGAGCTCCTCGTCGGCCTCCGCCATTCTCGGGAATTCGGTCCGGTCGTCTCGGTCGGGGCGGGGGGGACCGAGGTCGAGTTTTTAGGCGAGCGGATGGCCGAGGGCCAGTCCGCGGCCGTGCTTTCGGCCCATCTCACGGGCGAGCCCGAAATCCTCGACCGATTGTCCGGCTTGGCCGTGACGGCCAAGCTCACGGCCCCTTTCCGCGGCCGCCCCGCCCCGCTCCGGCCGGAGGAGCTCCGGCGCGTCGTCTCCCTGTTCCTCAAACTGGGCGCCCATTACTCGGCCTTCCGGCCGGCTACGCGGTTCGTCCTGGAGGAGGCCGAGGTCAATCCTTTCGTCGTCCGGTCCGGCCGACTCGTCCCCCTCGACGGATTGGCCCGCTTCTCCCGCCGGAAAGTCCCCCTGGCCCGCCGTCCGCCGGAAAACATCAGGGCCCTTCTCCGGCCCGGGGCGATCGCCGTCATCGGCGTCTCCGAAAAGATGAACCTCGGCCGGATCGTCCTCCGGAATATCCTGAAGATGGGCTTCCCGAAGGAGCGGCTGACGGTCGTCAAGCCCGGCTTCGACGAGATCGACGGCTGCCGCTGCGTCCCGACGGTCTCGGCCCTGCCCGAGCCGGTCGACCTCTTCGTCCTGACCCTGTCGGCCGACCAATGCCTGCCGGTCATGGAGGAGCTCGCGGCCGCCGGCCTGGCCCGTTCGGTCATCGTCATCGCCGGGGGCATGGGGGAGAAGGAGGGGACCGAATCGCTCGAAGAGCGGATCGTCGACCTCCTGGCCGCCGGCCGGGCCGCCGGCCGGCCGACGCCCGTCGTCAACGGAGGCAACTGTCTGGGCATCTACTCCAAACCGGGACGCTACGACACGACCTTCATCCCCGATTCCAAGCTCCGCTTTCCAAAGAGCGAGAGCTCCGAGCTGGCCGTCGTCAGCCAGAGCGGGGCCTTCATGATCTGCCGCGTCTCGGCCCTCGGCCGCCACGAGCCGCTCTTCGCCGTCTCCGTCGGCAACCAGCTCGATCTCCGCGTCTCGGATTACCTCGACTATCTGAAGGACGACCCCCAGGCCCGAGTCTTCGCCGTCTATGTCGAAGGATTCAAGCCCGGCGACGGGCTCCTGGCGGCCGAAGCCGCCCGGAGAATCCTCGCGACCGAGGGGCGGGCGGTCATCGTCTACAAGAGCGGCCGGACGCCCGAAGGGCGGGCGGCGACGGCCGGCCACACGGCCTCGGTCGCCGGGGATTACGCCGTCGCCAAGGCCGTCCTCGGGTCGGCGGGGGCCGTGCTGGCCGAGTCCATCGCCGAGTTCGAAAATTGCGTCAGGGGTTTCTTGGCCCTGAGCGGGAAGAAGGCCGGCGGACGGCGGGTCGCTCTCCTGAGCAACGCCGGGTTCGAGAGCGTCATCATGTCGGACGGCCTCGGCCGCGGGGCTTTCCTCGAGCTGGCCGCCTTTTCCCCGGCCACGAGGGCCAGGCTCGCCGCGGCCCTCGCCCCTCTCGGGATCGAGAAGCTCCAGGACATCAAGAACCCGCTCGACCTCACGCCTGTGGCCGACGACACCGCCTTCGCCGCCTGCGCCGAAGCCGTCCTGGCCGACGCCGGCGTCGACGCGGCCGTTTTCTCGCCTGTGCCCATGACTCCGGCCATGCAGACCCTCCCCCCCAGCGAGCTCTCCCAGGAGAATCTCGCCGCCGAGGGCAGCGTGTCTTCGCGGCTGATCGCCCTCTATCGGGCCTCGGCCAAGCCGTTCATCGTCAACATCGACGCCGGCCCGGACTACGACCCCCTGGCCGACCATCTCGAGGACGCCGGGCTTCCCGTCTTCCGCAGGTCGGACGAAGCCGTCGCTTTCCTGGGGCGCTTCGTCGCCGCCTCTCGCCGCCGGCAGTTTTTTTCATTTTCAAAAAATGGTAAATTAGAGGTGTGATCCCGGTCGCTTGGATTCTCTCGGCCTTGATGATGACGGCCCAAAACGCTTCTCCCCAGGCAGGCCTTCTTCCGGAGAAGGCCGCCGGCTGGACGGCCGTCCCTCCCGACAAGGTCTTCGAGGGGGAAGGGATTTTCGAGTACATCGACGGCGCCGGCGAGGTTTACCGGGCCTACAATTACCGCTCCGTCGTCTCCCGACGCTATCACAAGGAGGGAGCCCCCGACCTCATCGTCGACCTCTTCGACATGGGCTCGGCCCGGGACGCCTTCGGCGTCTTCACCCACGACCTCGAGGGCGAACGCTGGCCCGTCGGCCAGGACGGCCTCTACCAAAGCGG
Organism: Candidatus Aminicenantota bacterium; assembly: GCA_016867585.1. Taxonomy (GTDB): domain Bacteria; phylum Acidobacteriota; class Aminicenantia; order Aminicenantales; family UBA4085; genus JAAZPG01. Next base: position 23,900 of record VGJF01000012.1, read on the forward strand.
TCTTCTCCAGTTCTGGCGGGACCGGTATTTCGTCGCCGTTTCGGCCGACGCCGAGACGGCGGAGTCGAAGGCCGCGGTCTCCGAGCTGGGGGCGAAAATCGCCGCGGCCGTCGGCCGGGACGGAGACCGTCCCGAGCTCCTTTCCCGGGTGCCGGAGGATTTCCGGCGCGGGGCGACGGTCCGGTATCTTCACAGCCCGGTCATCCTGAACTATCATTTTTTCGTCAGCCGAGAAAACATCCTCCGCCTCGACGCGACCGTCGAGGCCGTCCTCGCCGCCGGCGGAGAGACGGTCGGGACGGCGGTCCTTCTCCTCGTCCGCTATCCCTCGCCGGCGGAGGCCGAAAGAGCCTTCCGGAGCTTTCTCGAAGCTTATATGCCCGACGCCCGGACGCTCGGCGGAACGGCCGCCCCCCGAGTCGTCAAGACGGAGGACGGGCTCTGGACGGCGGCGGCGCGGCAGGACGAGCACATCGCGGTCGTCTTCAACGCCTCGAGCGAAAGCCGGGCCCGAGGCGGTCTGGCGGCCGCCTTGGCCAATCTCGAATCGGGATGAACAAGGAGGTTTCGGCCATGAATCGAAAAGGCCTGACCCGCAGGGATTTTCTCCGGACCGCGGCCGTCGCGCCGTTGGCCAACGCCGTCGGCTGCTGCTGCACCGGGACGAAATTCGTCCCGGTCCCCGAACCGGACGGAGCCCGTCTGACCCAGGTGGCCCGGCTCTCGAAGGTCGTTCTCGTCCGCGACGAGCGGGCCGTCGGCGAAGGACGGGCCCACAATCCCGAAGTCATCCAGAAGATGCTCGATGAGGCCGTCATGGCCTTGTTCGGGGAACGGACCCCGGCCGCGGCCTGGAGGCGCATCGTCCAGCCGTCGGACATCGTCGGGGTCAAGACCAACGTCTGGAACTATCTCCCGACCGGAGCCGCCTTGGAAGGGGCGATCAAGAAGAGGCTCCTGGAGGCCGGGATCTCCGAGGACCGGATCGGGATCAAGGACCGCGGGGTCCTCAACGACCCCCTGTTCCAGCAGGCGACCGTCCTCATCAACGCCCGGCCGGGCCGCGTCCATTACTGGTCGGGGATGGGCAGCTGCATCAAGAACTACATCCTCTTCGTCCCCAAGCCGTCCGAGCACCACGGCGAGGCCTGCGCCGACCTGGCCGCGATCTGGTCGCTCCCCATCGTCAAAGGGAAAACGCAACTCAACATCCTCTCCATGCTCACCCCCCTGTACCACAACATCGGGCCCCGGGGGTTCAACGAGGCCTATCTCTGGCCTTACCGGGGGCTCATCGTCGGCCGGGACCCCGTGGCCGTGGATGCGACGGGCTACCGGATCATCCAGGCCAAGCGGCGCGAAGTCTTCGGCGAAGAGCGTCCCCTGGAGACCTCGGCCCACCACATCGCCCTGGCCGACACGCGGCACGATCTCGGCCGCAGCAACCCGTCCGACATCGACCTCGTCAAGCTCGGCTGGGCCGATGACATTTTGATTTGATCGGGGACATGATCGAAATTCTCCGGGATTTCGTTCGGGCCCCTTTTCCGGGAGGCCGGCATGCCGATTTATGAATACCGCTGCGGGGATTGCGGCAAGACATTCCAGACGCTGATCCTTTCGGCGGGGGCTTCGGTCGGGACGGCCTGCCCCCGCTGCGGGAGCGCCAATCTGACCAAGCTCGTCTCCCGGGTCGCCGTCTTCCGCTCGGAAGACAGCCGCCTCGAGGGCCTGGCGGATCCGTCACGTCTTTCCGGCCTGGACGAGAACGACCCCAAGAGCATGGCCCGCTGGATGAAAAAGATGGGCCGGGAGATGGGCGACGACCTGGGCGACGGATTCGAGGAGGAAATCGACCAGGCCGTCGAAGAGGCCGAGCGGGAGAAAGCCGGGGAGGGGGAAGGTGGCGGAGACGACGACCTGACGTCCGGCGATTCGAGCGGCCCGGAAGAAGTCGGCCTCTGATTTCCGGCCGCGGCGCGATCGGCCGTCGACCGCAAATTGATTTCCCGGATTATTTGTAGTATCTCTGTTGATATCTCCGCGGAGAGGAGGAGCTCATGCCCACAGGACGGGGACGATATCTGCGTTGGCTGTGTCTGGGCCTTTGTCTCGGAGTCGCTCTCCCGGTCGCCGACATCGTCCTCGGCGGAGGGGGATTCTCCATCTCCCGGCCCGTCTATGGCCAGACGGCCGAGGAAATGAAGGGACTGCTGGACGCTTTCCGGACGAACCCCTCCCGCGAAAACGCCATGCGCCTCCTGGCCAACCGGAGCCGGCTCAACACCTTCGTCAAGGCCGACATCATCTCCATGCAGGACTACGGGCAGACGATCTGGGACGTCGACGACGTCAAGATCGACATGCTCAACGAACAGCTCTCCGGATCGGGAAAATCGGGGAGCCGCTTCCAGGTCTCGACCTACGGCTCGGACTCGACCCGGCCGCCGACCCGGAGCCAGGTCAAGACGGCCAATCCGGGGATGAGCGAGGCCGAGCTCAGCCGGGAAATGGAGAGGCTCCGCTCGCCGGGCCAAACGCGGTTCGATGTGACCCGGAGCGATCACGACATGTGCTTCACCGGTCCGGACGGGAAGGCCGTGTCGCGGCAGGCCCTTCAGGGGATCGAGACGGAATTCCGGAGGAGGGGCTTCCGGGTCGACGCCTCGAATCTGGGCTTGAACGAGACGTCGTTCGCCGAGGTCCCGGGCCGCGGTTACGACACGCGCCTGGGTCTGGTCGCCAATCCCGAAATGTACAACTCCCGGGGAGGGATCAAGTGGATCCAGAACCGGATGGTCCAGCAGGGAGTCGTCACGTACTGGGATCCGGACCTCGGCCGAATGGTCACCCAGAAGATCTCCGAATACACCGGCAAGGTTCCTTTGCCGTTCAAATCGTCCGGGGTCATGAATGAATCCGAAGCCTTCGGCTTCATCGCCGACAATTTCAAACAGCTCCAGCTCCACCTGGGCCGGCCCCTCAGCGATGTCGAGAGGCTCGAATGGATCCAGAAGTATCTCAACCGCGGGCTCGATTTCAGCCCCTCGGGGTTCACTTCGCGCCTCAACCTGACCGCCGAGGAACGGCGGCTTCTCGAGGAGGCGAGGTCCATCTTCGACCTGAAGAAGAGCCTCAGCGAGGCGCAGGCCAAACAGATGAGCGCGGAGATGGAGGTCCTCTACAGAAGCCTGCTCGAGCGGGGCAACAACGCCCAGGTGGAGATCCTGGCCGAACGGCTGAGCCAGCTTCGGCCCGGCGAGTCGGTCGCCGGCAACGCCCAGATCCGGATGATGATCGAGGAGTTGGCCGGAAGCTACGTCAACATGGGGGTCGACGAGGCCAGGAGACTGGTCGCCGCGGCGGAGAAAATTTACGGCAAGCGGAGCAACGTCTACAAGGCCCTCTACACGGCCCTGGAGCAGGCCAAGGACCTTCGGGACGAAGCCGAAATCCTGCGGCTTCTCGAGGAGCAGCTCGGCGCGGGCTCGACGATCAAGGTCAAGATCACGAGGCCCGACACGCCCGGAAAGCCGGCCGAGGCGAAGCTCGAGGACCCCTTCCAGAGGAAAGCCCTCGAGAAATTGGCCCAGGAATCCGCGGCCGACCCGGACATCGCCGACGCCGTCGAATTCGGGAAGAAATATCCGAACTCGGG
>VGJF01000013.1 GCA_016867585.1 Candidatus Aminicenantota bacterium
AAGGAGGCCAAGGACCTCGTCGACGGCGCCCCCAAGGTCGTCAAGGAAGCCCTGCCGAAGGCCGAAGCGGAAGCCTTGAAGAAAAAATTCGAAGAAGTCGGAGCCCAGGTCGAGCTCCAGTAGCCCGCGGCGTGCGACGGGAGCCTCGGGTGCGACTCATCCCGAACGTCCGTTGGAACCGATCGAACCCTCGCCAGGGGAGCGTCCATGAATAACCAGTCTTCGTCTGTCAACCGGCGGCGGACCGACTTCGCCAAGATCGGCCAGGTCTTTCCGATGCCGGATCTCTTGGATATCCAGGTGGGATCGTACAACGATTATCTCCAGATGGATGTCCTGCCCGAAGAGCGGAAAGACACCGGCCTCCAGGCCGCCTTCAAAGACGTCTTCCCGATTTCCGACTTCAAGGAAACGACCCAGCTCGATTTCATCAGCTATTCCATCGGGAATTGGGAGTGCAAGTGCGGCCGGCTCAAGGGGGTGGATAACGCCCGAGCCAAGTGCCAGGGCTGCGCGACCCTGCTGCCCCGGGAAGCCGAGTTGACGGAGAAGGAAATCTGTCCCTACTGCGGCGCCGCCCGGAAAATCGAAGTCCCCGTCTGCGACCACTGCGGCGACCGGGTCGGCCTGAAGATGAAGTACACCCCCAACGAGTGCCTCCAGAAGGGCTACACCTACGCCGTTCCCCTCCGGCTCAAGGTCCGCCTCATTTCCTGGGAAAAGGACGCGATGACCAAGGTCAAGCGCCTCAAGCACATCAAGGAGCAGGAGGTCTACTTCGGCGACATCCCCCTCATGACCGACAAGGGGACGTTCATCTTCAACGGGATCGAGCGGGTCGTCGTCAGCCAGCTCCAGCGGTCGCCGGGCGTGTTCTTCCGGCCGGGAGAGACGAAGGGCTTCTTCATCGGCAAGATCATCCCCTACCGCGGGGCCTGGGTCGAGTTCGAATACGACGCCAAGGGCCACCTTTACGTCCGCCTCGACCGGAAAAAGAAATTCCTCCTGTCCGTCTTCCTCCGGGCCCTGGGCTTCGGCGCGGACGAGGACATCGTCCGGCTCTTCCACCGGGTCGTCCGGGTCACGCCGGAAGACGGGAAGCTCACCTGGGATGTGGGCCCGGCTCTTCTCGGCCGGACGCTGGCCGAGGAGGCCGCCGACCCGAAGTCCGGGAAAACGATCGTCCATGCCCGGAAGAAGGTCGGTGAAGAGACGCTCGAGGAGCTTCGGGCGGCCGGCATCGCCCGGGTCGCCGTCGACCGGAAGGACTTGGCCAACGCCTTCGCCCTGACCGGGATCAAAGGCAAGGTCAAGCCGATCGAGGAGATCGGCGACACGGCCCTCGACCTCCTCATCGGCCGCGGCGAGCCGTTCGAGGTCTTCTTCCCCTCGGAGGACGACGCCGGCCCGCTCGTCGTCAACACCCTCCGCAAGGACCTCCGCAAGGACTCCCATCAGGCCCTGGCGGAAATTTACCGCAAGCTCCGGCCGGGCGAGCCCCACACGATGGAGAGCGCGACCAACCTCTTCCATTCCCTCTTCTTCAACCCCCAGAAGTACAACTTCAGCCGGATCGGCCGCCTGAAGTACAACATCAAGCTCGGCCTCGAGACGTCCCTCGAGGAGAAAGTCCTCCAGCCTCTCGACTATGTCGAGGTCATCCGGTATCTCCTCAAGCTCCGCAAGGGCGAGGGGACGGTCGACGACATCGACCACCTCGGCAACCGCCGGGTCCGGTCCGTCGGGGAGCTCGTCGAAAACGCCTTCCGGATCGGCTTGACCCGGATGGAGCGGACGATCAAGGAGAAGATGACGATCACCGCCGACCTGGCCTCGGCCATGCCCCAGGACCTCATCAATTCCAAGCCGGTCATCGCCGCCCTCAAGGAGTTCTTCGGCAGCTCCCAGCTCTCCCAGTTCATGGACCAGATCAACAGCCTGGCCGAAGTGACCCACAAGCGCCGGCTTTCGGCCTTGGGCCCCGGCGGCTTGAGCCGGGAGCGGGCCGGGTTCGAGGTCCGCGACATCCAGTCCTCCCATTACGGCCGGATCTGCCCCGTCGAGACGCCGGAAGGGCCGAACATCGGCTTGATTTCGTCCTTGAGCTGCTATGCCCGGGTCAACGACTACGGTTTCATCGAAACCCCTTACCGCCAAGTCCGGAACGGGCGGATCGTCGACTACGTCCAGGTCACCCATCCCGGCGACAGCGAGACCAAGGTCGGGGACATCCTCGAGAAGGATGAATTCATCCGCCTGACGGCGTCCCTCAAGCGCAAAGGGGCCCGGCACATGCCGGTCGTCGAGCCCTACTGCTTCTATCTCACGGCCTGGGAGGAGGAACGGCACATCATCGCCCAGGCCAACGCCCGCGTCGACGAGAACGGGACCTTCGTCAGCGACCTCGTCAGCGCCCGGCAGGCCGGGAATTTCAAGCTCATCCCCCGGGAGAGGGTCGATTACATCGACGTCTCCCCCAAGCAGCTCGTCTCGCTTTCGGCCGCCCTCGTCCCCTTCCTGGAGCATGACGACGCCAACCGGGCCCTCATGGGCTCGAACATGCAGCGCCAGGCCGTCCCCCTCCTCCGGCCCGAGGCCCCCCGGATCGGGACGGGGATCGAGCACCTCGTGGCCAAGGGGTCGGGCGACGTCATCGTCTGCCGGCGGAGCGGGGTCGTCGAATTCGTCGACGCCGAGCGGATTCTCGTCCGGGTCGACGAGCCCGACCGGACCAAGGCCTATGAAGTCTCGACCGACCTCTACCTTCTGACGAAATTCCTCCGGACCAACCAGAACACCTGCCTCAGCCAGCGGCCCATCGTCCGCAAGGGCGAGTCCGTCGTCAAGGGACAGGTCCTGGCCGACAGCTCGTGCACGGACGGGGGCGAGCTCGCCCTCGGCCGGAACGTCCTCTGCGCCTTCATGCCCTGGCGGGGCTACAATTTCGAGGACGCGATCATCGTCTCCGAAAAGCTCATCCGGCAGGACATCTTCACCTCGCTCCACATCGTCGAGGAGTCCATCGAGGCCCGCGACACCAAGCTCGGCCCCGAGGAGATCACCCGCGACATCCCCAACGTCCCCGAAAACCTCCTCCGCAACCTCGACGAGAACGGGATCGTCCGGGTCGGAGCCAGCGTCCGGGCCGGCGACATCCTCGTCGGCAAGGTCGCCCCCAAGGGCGAGACGCAGCTGTCCCCCGAGGAAAAGCTCCTCAAGGCCATCTTCGGAGAGAAAGCGCTGGACGTCAAGGACGCCTCGCTTTATTGCTCTCCCGGGGTCGAGGGGACGATCATCGACGTCCGGATTTTCTCCCGCCGGGGGACGGACAAAGGGCCGCGGGCCAAGCTGATCGAAAAGGACGAGATCGCCAAGCTGAAGCGCAACCTCGACGACGAGATCTCGATCCTCGAGGGCGAAAAGGCCCGCCGGGTCCGGGCCGGCTACAAGGGCGCCCTCCTCGAGAAGGACGTCAAGCTGGGGCCCCTGGCTTTGGCCAAAGGCCAAAAGCTCACGGAAAAGGTCCTCGACGGCATCGACCCCGACGATTACGGCAAGCTCAAGCTCGAGGCCGACGCGGAGAGGGACGAGAAGGTCAAGGACATCGAACGGAAAGTCCGCCGCCAAATCGAGGCCCTCAAGGCGATCTTCAAGGAAAAAGTCGACGCCCTCAAGAAGGGCGACGAGCTCGCCCCCGGCGTCATCCAGGCGATCAAGGTCTACATCGCCATGAAGAGGAAGCTCTCGGTCGGAGACAAGGTTTCGGGCCGCCACGGCAACAAGGGGATCATCGCCAAGATCGTCCCCGAGGAGGACATGCCCCGGCTTCCCGACGGGACGGCCGTCGACATCGTCCTCAACCCCCTCGGCGTCCCCTCCCGGATGAACGTCGGCCAAATCCTCGAAACCCACGCCGGCTGGGCGGCCGACAAGCTCGACCTGTGGATCTCGACGCCGGTCTTCGACGGGGCCGTCGAGGGCGAGGTCAAGGACCTCCTCCGGCGGGCCGGCCTGCCCGAAACGGGGAAGATCCCGCTCCACGACGGGATCACCGGCGATGTCCTCGACCAGGACGTCACCGTCGGGAACATCTACATGATGAAGCTTTATCATCTCGTCGACGACAAGATCCACGCCCGATCGACCGGGCCCTACTCCCTCATCACCCAGCAGCCCTTGGGGGGAAAGGCCCAGTTCGGCGGCCAGCGTTTCGGAGAAATGGAGGTCTGGGCCCTGGAAGCCTACGGCGCGGCCTTCACCCTCCAGGAGCTCCTGACGGTCAAGTCCGACGACGTCGAGGGCCGGGCCAAGATCTACGAGGCCATCGTCAAGGGCGACCTCGAGTTCACGCCCGGCCTTCCGGAATCGGTCAACGTCCTCATCCGCGAGCTCCAGAGCCTCTGCCTGAACGTCGAACTCGGCAAAGACGAAAAGGCCGAGATCCTGCCCTGGGGGATCGACGTCGGGATGATGAAAGGAGAGAAGCCGTGATGGATGTCAAGGCCCCCCTGGGGGTCAAGCCCCGTTTGGAGTTCGACTGGGTCCGCATCTCCGTCGCTTCTCCCGAGAAGATCAAGAGCTGGTCCTGGGGCGAGGTCACGAAGCCCGAGACGATCAACTACCGGACCTTCAAGCCCGAGAAGGACGGCCTCTTCTGCGCCAAGATCTTCGGCCCGATCAACGACTTCGAATGCCTTTGCGGGAAGTATAAGCGGATGAAATACCGGGGGATCATCTGCGAGCGCTGCGGGGTCGAGGTCACCAAGAGCAAGGTCCGCCGGGAGCGGATGGGCCACATCCAGCTCGCCTCGCCGGTCGCCCACATCTGGTTCTTCAAGAGCCCTCCGAGCCGGATCGGGCTCGTCCTCGACCTGTCCATCAAGGACCTCGAAAAGGTCCTCTATTTCGAATCCTCGATCGTCACCAGCCCCGGCGAGACGCCCCTCAAGGAGAAGCAGCTCCTGACCGAGGAGGAGTACAAGGAAGCCCGGGACAAGTTCGGCGACAAGTTCGAGGCTTCGATCGGGGCCGAGGGGATCAAGCTCCTCCTCGAGCGGATCGACACGAAAAAGGAAGCCGACCGCCTCCGCCGGGCGATGAAGAAGGAAACCTCCCAGCAGAGGCGTCTCCGCTACGCCAAGCGCCTCCGGGTCTTCAAGGCCTTGAAGAAATCCGGCAACCGGCCGGAGTGGATGATCCTCGACGTCGTCCCGGTCATCCCCCCCGACCTCCGGCCGCTCGTCCGGCTCGACGGCGGCCGGTTCGCGACCTCGGACCTCAACGACCTCTACCGCCGGGTCATCAACCGGAACAACCGGCTCAAGAAGCTCATCGAGCTCCGGGCCCCCGAACTCATCATCCGGAACGAGAAGCGGATGCTCCAGGAGGCCGTCGACGCCCTGTTCGACAACGGCAAGCGGGGCCGGGTCCATCTCGGGGCCAACCGCCGGCCCCTGAAGTCCCTCAGCGAAGCCCTCCGCGGCAAGCAGGGCCGGTTCCGCCAGAATCTCCTCGGGAAGCGGGTCGATTACTCGGGCCGCTCGGTCATCGTCGTCGGCCCAGAACTCAAGCTCAACCAGTGCGGCCTCCCCAAGAAGATGGCCCTCGAGCTCTTCAAACCCTTCATTTTCCACAAGCTCGAGAAGGAGGGCCTCGTCCCCAGCGTCAAGGTCGCCCGGGAATGGCACGAGCAGGAACGGCCCGAGGTCTGGGATTACCTCGAAGAGGTCGTCCGGGAACATCCGATCCTCCTCAACCGCGCCCCGACCCTCCACCGTCTGGGCATCCAGGCCTTCGAGCCTCTTCTCGTCGAGGGCAAGGCCATCCAGATCCATCCCCTCGTTTGCGCGGCCTTCAACGCCGATTTCGACGGAGACCAGATGGCCGTCCACATCCCCCTCTCCGTCGAGGCCCAGGTCGAAGCCTCGACCCTGATGCTTTCGACGAACAACATCCTCTCGCCCGCCCACGGCCGGCCCCTGACGATCCCCAGCCAGGACATGGTCCTCGGCTGCTATTACGCGACCCTGTCCAAGAAAAACCTGCCGGGCGAAGGCCGGATCTTCGGTTCGGCCGACGAAGCCCTCCTGGCCCTGGAGCAGAAGGCCGTCCACCTCCAAAGCCTGATCAAGCTCCGGCACACCGGACCGTTCATGAACCTGTCGACGTTCTACGACGACCAGGCCGTCCTGAACTGTCCGGTCACGACCGTCCAACGCGGCCTCATCGAGACGACCCCGGGCCGGATCATCTTCAACGGCGTCCTTCCCAAGGGCCTTCCCTTCATCAACGGGACCTTCCGGAAAAAAGGCATCGAGAGCCTCATTTTTCTGATCTATCTCCGGGGCGGCCTCCCGGCCACGGTCAAGACCCTCGACCGGCTCAAGGAGCTCGGCTTTCTCCAGGCGACCCAGGCCGGATTCTCCCTGGGGATCGACGACTTCGTCATCCCCCCGGCCAAGGCCGGACTCGTCGAGAAGGCCCAGAAGCGGGTCCAGGAGGTCGAGAAGCTCTACCTCGACGGGACGATCTCGGCCCGGGAGCGGTTCAACAACGTCGTCACTATCTGGTCGGCCGTGACCGACGAGGTCTCCAACGCCATGATCTCGGAGATGAAGAAGATCTCCTTCGAAACGCTGAGCCTGAACCCCCTCTTCGTCATGGCCGATTCCGGCTCGCGGGGCAACAAGCAGCAGATCCGCCAGCTGGCCGGGATGCGGGGCCTGATGTCCAAGCCTTCGGGAGAGATCATCGAGATGCCGATCGTCTCCAACCTCCGGGAAGGCCTGAACGTCGTCCAGTACTTCATCTCGACCCACGGCGCCCGGAAGGGGCTGGCCGACACGGCCCTCAAGACGGCGAATTCGGGATACCTGACCCGAAAGCTCGTCGACGTCGCCCAGGACGTCATCGTCGACCAGCACGACTGCGGGACCCTCAAGGGAACCAACGTCTCGGCCATCGTCGAGAACGGCGAAATCGTCGAACCGTTCGTCGACCGGGTCATCGGGCGGATCGCCCTGGAGCGGATCGCCGATCCGGACACGGGAAAGGTCATCGTCGAGCCCAACCAGGAAATCACCGAGGCGACGGCCCAGGAGCTCCAGAACCAGGGGATCGAGAGAGTCAAGATCCGTTCGATCCTGACCTGCGAGTCCAAGCGGGGAGTCTGCCAGCTCTGCTACGGCCGGAACATGGCCAGCGGCTACCTCGTCGAGCTCGGGGAGGCCGTGGGGATCGTCGCCGCCCAGTCCATCGGCGAACCGGGAACCCAGCTGACGATGCGGACCTTCCATGTCGGGGGGATCGCCATGGGGGAGAAGGAGCATTCCCGGCTCGAGGCCAAGAACGCCGGCCTCATCCGCTTCCACAACGTCAAGACCGTCGAGAGCGCCGACGGGACTCTCGTCGTCGTCAACCGAAACGCCAACATCGCCGTCCTCGATTACCGGGGCCGCGAGGTCGAGCATTACCAGGTCCCCTACGGGGCCCGGCTGCTTGTCGGCGACGGCGGGGAGGTCAAGGCCCGGGGCGTTTTCGCCGAATGGGACCCGTTCAACACCCTGATCTTGTCCGAGGAGACGGGGAAGATCCAGTTCCACGACGTCGTCCGGAAGCTGACGATGGAGGAGGCCCAGGACGAAATCACCGGCCTCATGAGCCAGCTCATCATCGAGCCCAAGGACGAAAAGCTCCAGCCCCGGATCGAGGTCCTCGACTCCAAGGGCAAGGACAAGGGCGGCAAGCCCGTCGTCCTGAAGAGATACTTCCTTCCGGCGGGGGCCCATCTCCACGTCAAGGACGGCGACCAGGTCCACTCCGGGGACATCCTGGCCAAGATCCCCCGGGAGCAGGCCAAGACGAAGGACATCACCGGCGGTCTGCCCCGGGCCGAGGAGCTCTTCGAAGCCCGGCGGCCGAAGTCGCCGGCCGTCATCTCCGAAATCGACGGCGCGGTCGTCTTCGGCGGGCTCGTCCGCGGCTACCGGAAGCTCACGGTCAAGAGCGAGCGGGGGGTGGAGAAGGAATACCTCATCCCCAAGGGGGCCCATATCAGCGTCGGAGACGGGGAGCGGCTCAAGGCCGGCACGCCCCTCATGGACGGCCCGGTCAATCCCCACGACATCCTCCGGGTCCTGGGGGAGAAGGAGCTGGCCGAGTATCTTCTCCGCGAAGTCCAGGAGGTCTACCGCCTCCAGGGCGTGGCCATCAACGACAAGCACATCGAGACGATCGTCCGCCAGATGCTCCGCTGGGTCAAGGTCGAGGAGGTCGGCGAAACGGAATTCCTGGTCGAAGAGCAGGTCGACAAGTTCGTCTTCCAGGAGGAGAACGCCAAGGTCATCGCCAAGGGCGGCAAACCGGCCAAGGCCCGGCCTCTCCTCCTGGGGATCACCAAAAGCGCCCTGAGCACGGACAGCTTCATCGCCGCGGCCTCGTTCCAGGAGACGACCCGGGTCCTGACCGAGGCCTCGATCTACGGCAAGGTCGACCGCCTCCGGAGCCTCAAGGAAAACATCATCATGGGCCGGCTGATCCCGGCCGGGACGGGCTACAAGTTCTACCGCGACGTCGCCCTCCGCGAGGAGCGAGAGCCGCTCGAGGCCGAAAAGCTCCTCGAGGAAGCCCCGTCCCTGGACTAGCGTTTGTTCTTGACATCGGATAAAGCTTTTGCTAAACTCCGCGCATTAGCCCCGAGACGTGCGTCTATTCGGAGCAATAACCTGGTGAGATTCGAGATAAAGGAGTCAGTTTTTTGCCGACCGTCAATCAACTCGTTCGAAAAGGACGGAGCCTGAAGAGGGCGAAGAGCAAGTCTCCCGCCCTGGAGTCCTGTCCTCAAAAACGCGGCGTCTGCACGCGCGTCTTCACGACGACGCCCAAAAAGCCGAACTCGGCCCTGCGGAAAGTCGCTCGGGTCCGGTTGTCGAACAACATCGAGGTCACGGGATACATCCCGGGGATCGGCCACAACCTCCAGGAGCATTCCATCGTCCTGGTCCGGGGCGGCCGGGTCAAGGACCTTCCCGGGGTCCGGTATCACATCGTCCGGGGGACCCTCGACGCCGAGGGGGTGGGCAATCGGTTCCGGAGCCGGTCGAAGTACGGCGCCAAGCGGCCCAAAGAGAAGCGGGCCGCCTCCTGAGGACGACGCCGATGCCACGACGCGGAATCATCAAGAAGCGCCGGCTGGCCGGAGACCAGAAATACGGCTCGACCCTCGTCACGAAATTCGTCAACACGGTCATGAAACGGGGGAAGCGCTCGACGGCCGAAGGGATCGTCTACCGGGCCATGGACATCGTCAAGACCAAGGCCAAGGACGACCCCCTGAAGGTCTTCGAAAAATCCGTCGACAACGTCCGGCCGATGGTCGAGACGAAATCGCGCCGGGTCGGGGGGGCGACCTATCAGGTCCCCGTCGAAGTCGAAACCGGCCGCTCGGTCTCGGTCGGCGTCCGGTGGATGATCAAGTACGCTTCGGAGCGGGGCGGGAAGAACATGGCCGACAAGCTCGCGGCCGAGGTCCTGGACGCCGCCTCCGGCAAGGGCGGGGCCGTCAAGAAGCGCGAGGATACGCATAAAATGGCCGAAGCCAATAGGGCTTTTGCCCATTATCGGTGGTAACTTAATAAAGATGTTCGTTTGCCCATGCGTCGGAGAAGCCGGATGGCCGTTGGGGAAGGGCGGGCGTGATGCGGCCCTATCCGATCGGCGCCGTCCGCAACATCGGCATCCTGGCCCATATCGACGCCGGCAAAACGACGACGACGGAACGGATCCTCTTCTACACCGGCATCACCTACAAGATGGGCGAGGTGGACGAGGGGACGGCCGTCATGGATTGGATGGCTCAAGAGCAGGAACGTGGCATAACGATCACCTCTGCCGCCACCACCTGTTACTGGAACCACCACCGGATCAACGTCATCGACACGCCCGGACACGTTGACTTCACGGCCGAGGTCGAGAGGTCGCTGCGGGTCCTGGACGGAGCGGTGATCCTGCTCTGCGGGGTCGGTGGAGTCGAGCCCCAATCCGAAACGGTCTGGCGGCAGGCGGATAAGTACCGGGTCCCCCGGCTCGTGTTCATCAACAAGATGGACCGCATCGGAGCCGACCCGGAGCGGGCCGTGGAGCAGCTGCGCACCCGGCTGGCGGCCCATCCCCTGATCCTCCAGATCCCGCTGGGTCGGGAAAACGCCTTTCGGGGCGTCATCGACCTTGTCGAGAGAAAGGCATTCGACTGGGGCACGGAAGTGATCGGAACGGAATTCGAGCGGCGCGACATCGGCCCGGCCGAAGAGGCCGAGGTCCGGGCGGCCCGGGCGGCCTTGGTCGAGGCCTTGGCCGAGGCCGATGAGCGGATCCTCGAGCTCTATCTCGAGGGGGCGGAGGTCCCCGGCCCCGAACTCCGGGCCGGCATCCGCCGGGCGACGATCTCCGGGAAGGCCGTCCCCGTCCTCTACGGCGCCTCTTTCCGGAACAAGGGCGTCCAGCCCCTTCTCGACGCCGTCGTGGATTACCTTCCTTCTCCGGCCGACATCCCTCCGGTGACGGGCATCCACCCCCGGACCCGCCAGCTCGAAACGAGGCGGGCGGCCGATGAGGAGCCCTTCTCCGCCCTCGTCTTCAAGCTCCAGACCGACCCGTTCCTCGGAACGCTGGCCTATTTCCGGGTCTATTCGGGCAAGGCCAAGGCCGGCTCGGCCTTCTATAACGCGAACTCCGAGGAAGAGGAGCGGGTGGCCAAGTTCCTGGAGATGCATTCCAACAAGCGCCGGGAAGTCAAGGAGATCTTCTCCGGCGACATCATGGCCATGGGGACGATGCGGTCGCTCTCGACGGGCGACACCCTCTGCGCCAAGAACCGGCCCATCCTCCTCGAGACGATCCGGTTTCCCGAGCCCGTCATTTCGGTCATCCTCGAGCCCCGGACCAGGGCCGAGCACGCCAAACTCCGGGCGGCCCTGGCCAAGCTCGTCAAGGAGGACCCGACCCTCCGCCTGACCCAGGATCCCAACACCGGCCAGACCCTCGTCTGGGGGATGGGAGAGCTCCATCTCGACATCCTCCGCGACCGGATGGCCCGGGAATACGGCGTTCAGGCCAACACCGGCCGGCCTCAGGTCGCCTACAAGGAGACGGTCCTCAAAGCCGCCGCGGGCCGCGGGGTTTCGGAACGGGTCGTCGGCGGCAAAACCCAATTCGGCGAGGTCCGGGTCGGGATCGAGCCGCTCCCGCGGGGAGCCGGGTTCGAGTTCCGCAGCGATCTTCGACCGGGGACGCTCCCGGCCGCCCTTCTCGATCCCGTCCGTGACGGGGTCCAGGAGTCGCTCGAGGCCGGGCCGCTGGCCTCCTTCCCCATGACCGACGTCCGGGTGACGATCCGGGAGGCCGTTTATCGCGAGGCCGAAGCTTCCCCGCTGGCCTTCAAGATCGCCGCCGCGGCGGCCTTCAAGGACGCCGCCGGCCGGGCCGTTCCCGTGCTCCTCGAGCCGGTCATGGCCCTCGAGGTCGTTTCTTCGGACGATTATCTCGGCGACATCGTCGGCGACTTGAACGCCCGGCGGGGGAGGATCGAAGGGATGGAGATGCGGGGCGGCTCCCGGGTCGTCAAGGCCTTCGCCCCGCTCTCCGAGCTGTTCGGCTACGCCACGATCCTGCGGACGCTGACCCAGGGCCGGGGCGTGTTTTCGATGGAATTTTCCGCGTACGAGGCGATCCCGCTCCCGATCATGGAGCAGATCATCGCCCGGATCGAAGGCCGGGCGGCCTACGCATAAACCCGGAGGCGAGGAGGACGACGATGGCAAAGGCGAAATTCGAGCGGACGAAGCCGCACGTGAACGTGGGGACGATCGGGCACATCGACCACGGGAAGACGACGCTGGTGGCGGCGATGACGAAGGTCTTGGCGACGAAGGGTCTGGCCCAGGCGAAGTCGTACGACGAGGTGGCGAAGGCGGACGCGAAGATGTTTCGTCGGGACGCGACGAAGATTTTGACGGTGGCCTTGGCCCACGTGGAGTACGAGTCGCCGGCCCGCCACTATGCCCACATCGACTGTCCGGGTCACGCCGACTACATCAAGAACATGATTTCCGGGGCGGCGCAGATGGACGGGGCGGTGTTGGTGGTTTCGGCGGCGGACGGGCCGATGCCGCAGACGCGGGAGCACATCTTGCTGGCTCGGCAGGTGATGGTGCCGTCGATCGTGGTGTTTTTGAACAAGTGTGATTTGGTGGACGACCCGGAGATTTTGGATTTGGTGGAGCTGGAGGTTCGGGAGCTTCTGACGAAGTACGAATTTCCCGGGGACAAGACGCCGGTCATCCGGGGGTCGGCGACGAAGGCCTTGGCGGACCCGGCGGGGGAGGGGGCGGGGCCGATCTGGGCGTTGGTGGAGGCGATGGACACGTTCATTCCGGAGCCGTTGCGGGAGGTGGACAAGCCGTTCCTGATGTCGGTGGAGGACGTGTTTTCGATCACGGGACGGGGGACGGTGGTGACGGGGCGGGTGGACCGGGGGACGGTGAAGGTGGGCGAGGAGGTGGAGATCGTGGGGTTTGGGGAGACGCGCAAGACGGTGGTGACGGGGGTGGAGATGTTCCGGAAGCTGTTGGACCAGGCGCAGGCCGGGGACAACATCGGGACGCTGCTGCGGGGGATCGGGAAGACGGAGGTGGAGCGGGGCCAGGTGTTGGCGAAGCCGGGCTCGATCACGCCGCACCGGAAGTTTCAGGGGACGGTCTACGTGTTGACGAAGGAGGAGGGGGGCCGGCACACGCCGTTTTTCAGCGGGTATCGGCCGCAGTTTTATTTTCGGACGACGGACGTGACGGGGGACGCGAAGCTGCCGGAGGGGGTGGAGATGGTCATGCCGGGGGACAACGTGAACCTGGAGGTGGCGTTGATCACGGACGTGGCCATGGAGAAAGGGCTGCGGTTCGCGATCCGGGAAGGCGGCCGGACGGTCGGCGCCGGCACGGTCACCGACATCATCGAGTAAGACGGATGGAGACGATCGCTGTCGTGGGAGCGGCGCCGCTTCGACGCGATCGCTTCCTTTCTTCAGGGGAGACGAATCGAGTATGTCGCCCCGGGCAAATCGGAACGGAAGGGCATAGGACATGGAAAAGATCAGAATTCGGCTGAAATCCTTCGATCATCGGCTCCTGGACCAGTCGGTCAAGGATATCGTCGTCAAGGCCAAGCGGACCGGGGCCCGGATCGCCGGACCCGTCCCCCTACCGACGCGGATCCACCGGTTTTGCGTCCTCCGTTCGCCGCATGTCGACAAAAAATCCCGCGAGCATTTCGAGATGCGGGTCCACAAGCGGCTGATCGACATCTCCGAGTACAACAACGAGACGATCGAGGAGCTCCAGAAGCTGGACCTCCCGGCCGGCATCGACGTCGAAATCCAGGCTTACGGGACGGGAGAGTGAGCCATGGTCAGCGGTTTGATCGGGAAAAAGATCGGGATGACCCAGGGCTTCGACGAAGACGGGAACGTCGTCCCCCTGACGGTCATCCAGGCCGGTCCCTGCACGGTCGTCCAGAAGAAGACGAAGGCCCGCGACGGCTACGAAGCCCTTCAACTGGCCTTCGTCGAGGAACGGCCGGCCAAGAAGCCCAGCCGGGCCCTCCAAGGCCATTACAAAGCCTCGGGGCTGCCGGTGGCCAAGGTCCTCCGCGAGGTCAAGCCCCGGGCCGGGGCCGAGGTCAAGGAAGGCGACCAGGTTTTCGTCGACATCTTCAAGGCCGGGGATAAGGTCGCCGTGACCGGCGTCTCCAAGGGCAAGGGCTTCGCCGGGGTCGTCAAGCGGCACCATTTCGCCGGCGGCGACGGGGCCCACGGCTCGATGTTCCATCGGGCCCCGGGATCGATCGGCGCATCCTCCTATCCATCCCGGGTCGTCAAGGGGCTCCGGATGGGCGGCCGGATGGGCCACGACCGGGTCACCGTCCGCAACTTGAAGGTCTTCGAGACGGACAAGCCCAACAACCTTCTCATCCTCCGCGGGGCCGTGCC
Organism: Candidatus Aminicenantota bacterium; assembly: GCA_016867585.1. Classification (GTDB taxonomy): domain Bacteria; phylum Acidobacteriota; class Aminicenantia; order Aminicenantales; family UBA4085; genus JAAZPG01. The sequence continues at coordinate 14,039 of VGJF01000013.1, forward strand.
CGGCCCCAACGGGGGCTACGTCCTGATCTCGAAAGGGTGAGCGCGACCATGTCCAAAGCCAAGGTTTTCGACAGGAACGGCAAGGTCACGGCCGAGATCGATCTTCCGGAGGCCGTGTTCGGCTATCCCGTCCGCGGCCATCTCCTCTATGAGGCCGTGGTCAGCCACCAGGCCAATCAGCGCCGGGGGACGTCGGCGACGAAGACCCGGGCCGAGGTCAGCGGCTCGAACCGCAAACCCTGGCGGCAGAAAGGCACCGGCCGGGCCCGGGCCGGGGCGACCCGGAACCCGCTTTGGAGGAAGGGGGGCGCGACCTTCGGCCCCCAACCCCGCGATTACGGCTTCACCCTGCCCAAAGAGGCCAAGCGGAACGCCCTCCGGGCGGCCCTGGCCTCCAAGGCGGCCGACGGCCGGCTTCTCCTCCTCGAGGACATGACCCTGGCCGCTCCCAAGACCAAGGAGGGCGCGGCCCTCCTCGGCGCCTTCCAGGTCCGGTCGGCCCTCGTCGTCGACGGGCAGGCCAACGGGCCGCTGTTCCGGGCGATGCGAAACGTCCCCCGGGTCAAGGCCGTGGACCCGTCCCGGGTCAACACCCGCGACGTCCTGGCTCATGAATGGCTCGTCGCCAGCCGGGCGGCGTTCCTCAGCCTGATGGAGAGATTCCAGTGATCAAGGATCCGACCCGCATCATCATCCGTCCGGTCATCACCGAAAAGTCCACGGCCCTCAAGGACCGCCATCGGGAAGTCTGCTTCGAGGTCGCGGCCGGGGCCAACAAGGTCGAGATCAAACGGGCCGTCGAGCAGCTGTTCAAGGTCAAGGTCGCGGACGTCCGGACCCAGGCCAAGCACGGCAAGGCCCGCCGGGTCGGCCGGAACGTCGGCCGCCGGCCGGATTGGAAGAAAGCCGTCGTCCGGCTGGCCGAAGGCGAAAAGATGATCGAATATTTCGAGGCGGTGTAACATGGGCATCAAGACCTTCCGGCCGGTCACCTCGGGCCTTCGCCACAAGACGGCCCTGACCTACGAGGAGCTCAGCGGGGACCGGCCTTACAAGCCGCTCCTCAAGCCTCTCTCCAAGACCGGCGGCCGGGACAACCGCGGCCGGTTGACGATGCGCCACCGGGGCGGGGGCAATAAGCGGATGTACCGCCTCATCGATTTCCGCCGGGACAAAATCGACATCCCCGGGGTCGTCGAAACGATCGAGTACGACCCCAACCGTTCGTCCTTCATCGCCCTCGTCCGCTACCGGGACGGGGAGCGCCGCTATATCCTGGCTCCGCTCGGCCTCAAGGTCGGCCAGACGATCGTCTCTTCGGACGGCGTCGTCGACATCCTGCCCGGGAACGCGACCATTCTCCGGAACCTGCCCCTGGGCACGATCATCCACAACATCGAGCTCCGCAAGGACGGGGGGGGGCAGCTTTGCCGAACGGCCGGGGCGGGCGCCCAGATCCTGGCCAAGGAGGGCGATTTCGCCCAGATCCGCCTGCCGTCGTCCGAAATCCGCAAGATCCATCTGACCTGCCGGGCGACCGTCGGCCAGGTCGGCAACCTCGACCATCAAAACGTCTCGGTCGGCAAGGCCGGCCGGACCCGGTGGATGGGCTGGCGGCCTCACGTCCGCGGCACGGCCATGAACCCCATCGACCATCCCCACGGCGGCGGCGAAGGCCGGTCCAAGGGAGGCCGGCATCCGGTCAGCCCGACGGGTATCCCGACCAAGGGGTATAAAACCCGGATGAACAAGCGGACCCGGGTGTTCATCGTCCGGAGAAGGAGCAAATAACCATGGGCCGTTCGATCGCCAAAGGACCGTTCATCGACTCCCCCCTCCTGGAGAAAGTCCAGGCCCAGGCGGGTCAACCCCAGAAGCGGACCGTCATCCGGACCTGGTCGCGCCGCTCGACGGTCATCCCCGACATGGTCGGGATGACGATCGCCGTCCATAACGGGCGGAAGTTCATCCCCGTCTTCATCACCGAGAACATGGTCGGCCACAGGCTGGGCGAGTTCTCGCCGAGCCGGACTTTCAAGGGGCACACCTCGAAGGCGGCCAAGGCCGTGAAAGTGGGGAAGTGAGATGGCCGCCCCGGAATTCGTGGCCCACGCCGTCACCCGGCACGTCCGGGTCTCGGCCCAGAAGACCCGGCTCGTCGCCGCCCTCATCCGGCGCCGGGCCGTCGGGGAGGCCTTGACCATCCTTCGTTACAACCGGAAGGCCAAGCCGAGCGCCGTCCTCGAGAAGACCCTCCGTTCGGCGGTCGCCAACGCCCAGCAGAAGAACCCCGGCCTGGACGTCGACGCCCTCCGGATCGCCAGCGTCCTCGTCAACCAGGGTCCGGCCTGGAAGCGGATCCGCCCGGCCCCCCAGGGGCGGGCCTACCGGGTTCTCAAGCGGACGAGCCACGTCCATATCTACCTCGCGGAAAAGACAGGGAGGTGAACCGTGGGACAGAAAACGCATCCGCACGGCTTCCGGCTGGGCTTCAACAAACCCTGGAGCTCCCGCTGGTTCGCCAAGGGCCCCGAGTACGGCCGCCTCATCCACGAAGACCTCAAGATGAAGAGGGAGATCAAGGAGAAGTACTACCACGCCGGCATCTCCGATGTCGCCGTGGAAAGGGTCGGCCCGAAGATTAGGACGATCATCCACACGGCCCGGCCGGGAATCATCATCGGACGCGGCGGGAAGGAAATCGAGAGCCTGCGGGGCTTTCTCGAGAGGATCGCCAAGCGCGAGGTCTACGTCGACATCCGAGAGGTCGACAAGCCCGAGCTCCAGGCCCTTCTTGTCGCCGAGGGCATCGCCGTCCAGCTCGAGAAGCGGATCGCCTACCGCCGGGCCATGCGGAAAGCCGTCGAGTCGGCCTTGAAGATGGGGGCCAAAGGAATCAAGGTCATGTGTTCCGGCCGGTTGGGCGGGGTCGAAATCGCCCGGACGGAGTGGTATCTTCGCGGGCAGATGCCTCTCCAGACCCTCAAGGCCGATATCGACTACGGCTTCACCGAGGCCTTCACGACTTACGGGCAGATCGGCATCAAGGTCTGGATCTATCGGGGCGAGGCCGAGAAGACGAAGATGACCTCGCAGACGGCGGAGGTCGAGGAGATCTGACGATGTTGATGCCGAAAAAGGTCAAGTATCGCAAGAGCCACCGCGGCCGGATGACCGGGCGGGCGGGGCGAGGGTCCGACCTCTCCTTCGGGCAGTTCGGGCTCCAAGCCATGGAGCCCTGCTGGCTGACGGCCCGCCAGCTCGAGGCCGGCCGGATCACGATCACCCGGTTCATGAAGCGGCGCGGCAAGCTCTGGCTCCGGAGCTTCCCTTGGAAGCCGGTGACCAAGAAGCCGACCGAAGTCCGGATGGGGAAAGGCAAGGGCGACCCCGAATTCTGGGTCGACGTCATCCGGCCCGGACGGGTCATCTTCGAGATCGAGGGCGTCCCCGAGGACATCGCCCGGGAGGCCATGCGGCTGGCCGCCCACAAGCTCCCCATCCGAACCCGGTTTATCGCCCGCGAACAGAGGGAATGGCGATGAAAACGGAACAATTGAGAGACCTCTCGGAAGACGAGCTCATCCGGAAAAAGGCCGAGCTCAAGGACCAGCTGTTCAAGCTCCGGTTCCAGCATGAGCTGGGTCAACTCGACACGACGGGCCAGCTCCGGTCCGTCCGGCGCGACATCGCCCGGATCGAGACGATCCTTGCGGAAATCCGGCGGCCGGCCAAATAGGAGATGCCCATGACCAACCTCCCTTCCCCCTCCCCCTCCCGCAAAACGACCAAGGTCGGGACCGTCATCGGGACGAAGATGGCCAAGACCGTCAACGTCCGCGTCGAACGCCAGGTCCGCCATTCCCTCTACAAGAAGATCATCCGCAAGCGGCGGACTTTCCTCGCCCATGACGAGTACGAAAAGTGCAAGGTCGGCGACGTCGTCCGGATCATCGAGACCCGGCCGATCAGCCGGCACAAGCGCTGGCGGGTCGTCGAAATCCTCGGCCTCGCCTCCGCTCCCGGGGTTGAGGCCGACCTCCAAGAGGTGAAGCCATGATCCAGCAGTACACCGTCCTCAGGGTCGCCGACAACTCCGGGGCCCGGCGGATCCGGGCCATCACCCCCCTCGGCGGAGGGGTGGGCCTCGTCTGTTCAATCGGCGACGTCCTTTCGGCGACCGTCCGCGAAGCCGAGCCCGAGAGCAAGATCGCCAAGGGCAAAGTCGTCCGGGCCGTCGTCGTCCGGGCTCGGAAGGAAGTCCGCCGCAAGGACGGTTCCTATATCCGCTTCGACGACAACGCCGCGGTCATCATCGACAAGGCCGGCGAACCGGTCGGGACGCGCGTCTTCGGTCCCGTCGGCCGCGAGCTCCGGGAGAAACGGTTCATGAAGATCGTCTCCCTGGCCCCGGAGGTCATCTGATGGCCGGCCTCCACGTCCGCAAGAACGACCTCGTCGTCATCCGTCAGGGCAAGGACCGGGGCAAGACCGGGAAGGTCCTCAAGGTCGATCCGGCGACGGGCCGGGCCGTCGTCGAACGGCTGAATTTCATCAAGCATTTCGTCAAGCCCGACCGGTCGAAGAACATCGCCGGCGGGATCATGGAGAAGGAGGCCCTCGTGCCCGTCTCCCGCCTGATGCTCTACTGCGAGGAATGCGGCCAGGGCGTTCGGGCCCGGAGGAAGCGCCTCGAGGACAAGTCGAAGATCCGGATCTGCCCGAAGTGCGAGACCGTGTTCGAGACGAAGAAGTGAGGAGCGACCGATGAGCCGCCTGTTCGAGACGTACAAGCGCGAGATCCTGCCCGCCCTCCAGAAGGAGCTGGACATCCCGAACCCGATGGCCGTTCCCCGGCTCGAAAAAATCGTCATCAACATCGGTGTCGGCGAAGCCATCCAGAACGCCAAGGCCCTCGACGCCGCCCGGGCCGAGCTGGCCCAGATCGCCGGCCAGGCCCCGGTCACGAGCCGGGCCCGGAAATCGATCTCGTCCTTCAAGCTGCGGAAGGGAGCGGCCATCGCCTGCTTCCTCACCCTCCGCCAACGGAAGATGTACGAGTTTTTCGACCGTCTGGTCAACATCGTCCTGCCGCGGGTCCGGGACTTCCGGGGCGTCTCCCCCCGGGCCTTCGACGGGCGGGGGAATTACACTCTCGGGCTGAGGGATCAACTCGTCTTTCCGGAGATCGACTACACGAAGGTCGAACGCTCCCGGGGGATGAACATCACGATCGTCACCACGGCCCGGACGGATGAGGAAGCCCGGACGCTTCTCCGGAAGCTGGGGATGCCGTTCCGCGAAGCCTGAGCCAGGAGAGGATTCCATGTCAACGACGTCAGCCTACGCGAAATACCTCAAGAAACCGAAATACGAGATCCGGACCCGGCGCCGCTGCCAGATCTGCGGCCGTCCCCGGGGGACCTACCGCAAGTTCGACATGTGCCGCCTCTGCTTCCGGCAGCTGGCCCACAAGGGCGAGATCCCCGGCATCGTCAAGGCGTCCTGGTGAGGATCCGGAAAGGAACCGTTCGATGAGCGTCACCGATCCGATTGCCGACATGCTGACCCGGATGAAGAACGCCGTTCTCATGCGGAAGCGGGAAGTCCAGATGCCGGCCTCGAAGCTGAAAGTCGAGGTCGCCAAGATCCTCAAGGAAGAGGGGTACATTCGGAATTTCAAGGTCATCGACGACCGGAAACAGGGGGTCCTGTCCATTTCCCTGAAATACACCGAGGGCAACCAAAGCGTCATCTCCGGAGCCCGGCGGGTGTCCAAGCCCGGCTGCCGGGTCTTCTGCACCCGGGCCTCCGTCCCGAAGGTCCTGGACGGCCTGGGCGTCGCCGTCATCAGCACCTCCCGAGGGATTCTGGCCGGCAGGAAATGCGAGGAGCAGGGCCTGGGCGGCGAGGTCCTGTGCTACGTCTGGTGAGGATTCCGGAAGAGAGGGCAGAGCCATGTCACGAATAGGCAAACGGCCGATCGTCCTCCCGGAGGGCGTCAAAGTCCGGGTATTCCCGGACCGCCTCGAGATCGAGGGCGGGAAGGGCGCTTTAACGACCCCCCTTCTGTCCGGCCTGACGGCCAAGGTCGAGGCGAACAGCTTGACGATCACCCGGGCCGATGATTCGAAATCCCAGAAAATGGTCCACGGGCTGTGCCGGGCCCTGGCCGCGAACGCCGTCACGGGCGTTTCGGCGGGTTTCCAGAAGCAGCTCGAAATCGTCGGCGTGGGCTACAAGGCCAGGATCGACCGGGACCATCTCGAGCTCAGCCTCGGCTATTCGAAGCCCAAGCTGTACCCCGTCCCCAAGGACGTGGAGATCGTCTGCGAGAAGCCGACCCTCATCACCGTCCGGGGGATCGACCGGCAGCGGGTCGGCCAGGTCGCCGACGACATCAAACGGTTCCGCAAGCCCGACCCGTACAAGCAGAAGGGCGTCCGTTACGTCGGCGAGCGTCTGATCAAGAAAGAGCGGAAGGCGGGAGTGAGCGGTGCTTAAAGACAAAACGAAAATCCAGTCCGAGCGCGAAGCCCGGCTCCGCCGGCGGATCCGGAGAACCGTCCGAGGGACCGCCGAGCGGCCGCGGGTTCACGTCTTCAAGAGCAACCGGTACGTCTACACTCAGGCCGTCAACGACGAGACGGGAACGATCCTCGCCTCGGCCTGCACGCTCGAAAAAGGCTTCCGCGAGCAGCGCAAGAACACGAAGAACCTGTCGAGCTGCGAGGCCTTGGGGGAGATGTTGGCCCAGCGGCTCAAGGCCATGAACATCGCGGCGATCGTCTTCGACCGCGGGACCTCCCCTTACCACGGCCGGATCAAGGCCCTGGCCGAGGCCATGCGCAAGAACGGCCTGGTCTTCTAGGCCGGCCGAAGGAGAGCATTCCGTGCAATACCCAGCAAGAAAATTCCCCGTCGAGTCCGTGGACGAGCCGGCCGAGCTCAAGGACCAGGTCATCAGCATCCGCCGAGTGACCAAGGTCGTCAAGGGCGGAAAGAACCTCAGCTTCTCGGCCCTCGTCGCCGTCGGCAACGAGCACGGCCTGGTCGGGATCGGCAAGGGCAAGGCCCGGGAAGTCCCTTCGGCCATCGCCAAGGCCGTCGAGAACGCCAAGAAGCGCCTCATCCGGGTCCATCTCGCCGAGACGACGATCCCCCACACGATCCGCGGCGAAGCCGATGCCGGGGTCGTCGTCCTCCGCCCCGCCTCCAAGGGGACGGGGGTCATCGCCGGGGGGGCCGTCCGCGTCATTCTCGAGCTGGCCGGGATCAAGGACATCCTGACGAAGTCCATCCGGAGCACGAATCCCATCAGCGTCGCCCACGCGACGATGGACGCCCTCCGGAGGGTCAAGAGCCCCGGCCAGGTCGCCAAGGACCGCGGCAAGGCGAAAGGAACGGCCTGACGATGAGCTCCGAACCCGGAAAACTCCGTCTGACCCTCGTCCGGAGCCTGATCGGATACCCGAAGCCGCAGCGGGAGATCGCCCGCGGCCTGGGCCTGCGGAAGCCGAACGACACCGTCGTCCGTCCCGACCTGCCGGCCGTCCGGGGGATGATCCGGAAAATTTCTCACCTCGTCCGCGTGGAGGTCGTCCCATGAACCTCAGTCAACTCCGTCCCGCCAAAGGATCCCGGAAGGCCGCCCGCCGGGTCGGCCGAGGCCCGGGCTCGGGCCGCCAGAAGACGTCGGGACGCGGCCACAAGGGCCAGCTCGCCGGAGCGGGATACTCCCGGACCCGGGGCACCGAGGGCGGGCAGATGCCGCTTCACCGCCGGATTCCCAAGCGGGGCTTCACGAACATCTTCCGGACGGCCTACGCCGAGGTCAATCTCGACCGGCTGGCCCGCTTGGAAGAGGCCGAAATCACCCCGGAGGTCCTCGCCGCGGCCGGGATCGTCAAGAAATCCGTCCGGATCAAGGTCCTCGGCCGGGGCGATGTCTCCGGGCCCAAGACCGTCCACGCCCATAAATTCTCGGCCGCGGCGGCGAAGAAGATCGAGGCCGCGGGCGGCCAGGCCGTCGTCATCGGATAGCCCCCATGCCCATTCTCGACAGCATCCGCAACATCTTCAGCATCCCGGACCTCCGGAGGCGGGTCATCTTCACCCTCCTTCTCCTGGCCGTTTACCGGCTCGGCGGCCAGATCCCCAACCCCGGCATCTCCTCCGACGCCCTGGCCGAGTTCTGGCAGCAGCAGAAAGGGACGATCCTCGGCTTCATCGACATGTTCTCGGGGCAGTACATGTCCCGGATGACGATCTTCGCCCTGGGGATCATGCCCTACATCAGCTCTTCGATCATCCTCCAGCTCCTGACCGTCGTCTGGCCCTATCTCGAGCGCCTGTCCAAGGAAGGCGAGCTCGGCAAGAAGAAGATCACCCAGTACACCCGCTACGGGACGATCCTCATCTGCGTCATCCAGGCCTGGGGCATCGCCCTCTTCCTCCAGGGATTGCGGAGCCCGGGCGGGGCCCGGATCGTCCCCAACGTCGGCCTTCCCTTCCAGCTCCTGACCGTCCTGACCCTGACCACGGGGACGGTCTTCGTCATGTGGCTCGGCGAGCAGATTTCGGAGCGGGGGATCGGGAACGGGATTTCCCTGATCATCTTCGCCGGGATCGTGGTCCGCTTCCCGGCCGGGCTGGGCGAGGTCGTGACCGGCCTCCGGACGGGAAGCTGGGACCCGATCAAGGTCATCATCCTCGTGGCGATGATGATCACGGTCATCGCCTTCATCGTCTTCGTCGAGCGGGGCCAGCGCCGGATCCCCGTCTCCTACGCCAAGCGGGTCATCGGGCGGAAGGTCTACGGCGGACAGAGCACCCACCTCCCCCTCCGGGTCAACACCGGGGGGGTCATTCCGATCATTTTCGCCGCCTCGATCATCACCATCCCGGCGACGATCGCCCAGATGATCAAAATCCCCGTCTTCCAGGACATCGCCCGCCAATTCCAGCTCGGCATGCCCCTCTACAATCTCCTCTATGTCTCGGCGATCATCTTCTTCACCTATTTCTACGTCTCGATCATCTTCAACCCGACCGACGTGGCCGACAACCTCCGGAAGTACGGGGGCTTCATCCCCGGCATCCGGCCGGGAAAGAACACGTCCGACTTCGTCGACACGATCCTTTCGCGGATCACCCTCGTCGGGGCCGTCTACCTGGCCCTCCTGGCCATCCTTCCCGAGTTCCTGATGACGGGCTTCAAGGTCCAGTATCTCCCCTTCATCGGGGGGACCCTGGAGCGGATTCTCCCGACCTGGTTCACCAACGGCCTCAACGTCAACTTCTACTTCGGGGGGACCTCGATCCTCATCGTCGTCGGCGTGGCCATGGACACCATGCAGCAGATCGAAGCCCAGCTCGTCATGCGCCATTACGACGGATTCATGCGGCGCGGCCGGATCCGGGGGAGACGGGGGTGAGGGTCGTCCTCCTCGGACCGCCCGGGAGCGGCAAGGGAACCGTGGGCGAGCGCCTCGAGCGGGCCACGGGGTTCCCCCGGATTTCGACCGGCGACCTTCTTCGGAAAGCCGTCCGGGAGGGAACGCCGCTCGGACGGCTGGCCGAGGGGGTCATGCAGGCCGGAGGCCTCGTCTCCGACGACATCGTGACCGGGATCGTCCGGGAGAGGATCGCCGAGGCCGATTGCCGGCCGGGATACATCCTCGACGGGTATCCGCGGACGGCCGCCCAGGCTGAGGCCCTCCGGCGGATCGACGGCGGCCGGCCGGAAATCGCCGTCGAACTCGACGTCGCCGAGGAGACGATCGTCTCCCGTCTTTCCGCCCGCCGGGTCTGCCCGTCTTGCCAGGCCGTCTACAACCTCCGGAGCCGGCCTCCGGTCCGGGCCGGCGCCTGCGACGCCTGCGGAGCGGCCCTCGTCCAGCGTCCGGACGACCGTCCCGAGGCCGTCCGCGAGCGGCTTCGGGTCTACCGGGACCGGACGGCGCCCCTCCGCGAGGCCTTCCGGGCCCGCGGTGTTTACCGGGCCGTCGGCGGCGAAGGAGAGTTCGAAGCCGTCGCGGCCGGCGTTCTGGCCGCCGTCGCGGCCGCCCGGTCGGCCGGCGGAGAGAAGGGGCGGCCATGATCGTCTACAAGACCGCGGCCGAGGTCGAGGCCATGAGGGCGAGCGCCCGGATCGTGGCCCAAATCCTGGACGAGCTCGGGGCGATGATCCAGCCGGGCCTCCGAACCTCCGACCTCGACGCCTATGCCGAACGGAGAGCCCGGGAGCTCGGGGCCAGGCCGGCCTTCAAGGGATATCGGGGCTATCCGGCTTCGCTCTGCGTCTCGATCAACGAGGAGGTCATCCACGGCATCCCCTCGAGCCATCGGATCCTCCGCGAGGGAGACATCGCCAGTCTGGACTTCGGGGCCTTCGCCGGGGGATTCTACGGGGACGCCGCCCGAACCTATCCGGTCGGCCGGACGTCTCCCTTGGCCCTCCGCCTCATCGCCGCGGCCGAACGGGCGTTCGCCGAGGGGGTGGCCCAATTCGTCGAAGGGCGCCGGCTCTCGGATATCTCGGCCGCCGTCCAACGCTCGGTCGAAGCCTCGGGATTCTCGGTCGTCCGCTCGTTCGTCGGCCACGGCATCGGGCAGGAGCTCCACGAGGAGCCCCAGGTTCCGAACTTCGGCTTTCCCGGCCGGGGCCCCAAGCTCCACCGCGGCCTGGTCCTGGCCATCGAGCCGATGATCGCCGCCGGGGACTGGGATGTCGAGATTCTCTCGGACGGCTGGACGGCCGTGACCAAAGACCGCGGCCTGGCCGCCCATTTCGAGGAAACCGTGGCCCTCACCGCGGCCGGGGCCGAGGTCTTGAGCCGCCGGGACGGGACGTCGGCCCGGACGGGCGGGAAGGAGCTGTCCTATGCCTAAAGAGGACGTCTTCGAAGCCGAAGGCGTGGTCCTGGAGACGCTGCCCAACGCGATGTTCCGGGTCGAGCTCCAGAACAAGCACAAGATCCTGGCCCACATCTCGGGCAAGATGAGGAAGCATTTCATCCGGATCCTGCCCGGAGACCGGGTCCTCGTCGAGATTTCGCCCTACGACCTGAGCAAGGGCCGGATCACCTACCGGTTCAAGTAAAGGACGCGACCATGAAAGTCAGAGCATCGGTCAAGAAAATCTGCCGCAACTGCAAGATCATCCGGCGCAAAGGCGGCGTCCGGATCATCTGCACGAATCCCCGGCATAAACAACGTCAAGGGTAAGCGAGGCAACCATGGCACGTATCGCGGGCATCACGCTCCCGCCGGAGAAGCGGATCGAGGTCGGCCTGACGTACATCTTCGGGATCGGCCGGTCCAAATCCGTCCTCATCCTGGCCGAGGCCAAGATCGACAAGAACAAGAAGGTCAAGGCCCTGACCGAGGACGAGGTCAACAAGATCCGGCAGATCATCGAGAAACGGGAGAAGATCGAAGGCGACCTGCGGAAAGACGTCAGCCTGGCCATCAAACGGCTGGTCGACATCGGCTGCTACCGCGGGCAGCGCCATAAGCGCAAACTCCCCGTCCGCGGACAGCGGACGAAGACGAACGCCCGGACGCGGAAGGGGCCGCGCGGACACACGATCAAGAAGCTCAAAACCCCGGCCAAGACCTAAGGAAGGGAGGACGGCATGGCCACCAAAGCCAAGTCGCGGACGAAGAAAAAAGTCCGCAAAGACATCGGGTTCGGGACGGCGTACATCCAGTCGACGTTCAACAACACGATCATCACGATCACCGACCAGAGCGGGGCCGCGGTCTGCTGGACGAGCGCCGGGACGGTCGGTTTCAAGGGGGCCCGCAAAGGGACCCCCTTCGCCGCCCAGCTGGCGGCCAAGGAAGCGGCGACCAAGGCCCGCGATTTCGGGGTCCGGTTCGTCGACGTCCGGGTCGCGGGTCCGGGATCGGGCCGGGAATCGGCCATCCGCTCCCTCCAGAGCGGCGGCCTCGAGATCCGGTCGATCAAGGACGTCACCCCGATCCCCCACAACGGCTGCCGGACGCGGCGGCGCCGGAGAGTCTAAGGAGAGCCCCATGTCGCGCTATCGAGAACCGCTTTGCCGGCTCTGCCGGGTCGAGAAGACCAAGCTTTTCCTGAAAGGCCACAAATGCCTGACGGATAAATGCCCCGTCGAACGGCGGGCCTATGCCCCCGGCCAGCACGGCCGGAGCCGCCGTCGGATCCTGGGTTACGGTCTCCAGCTCCGGGAGAAGCAGAAGCTCAAACGGCACTACGGGATGTCCGAGAGGCAGTTCCATTTGTTCTTCACCCGGGCTTCGCGCCAGAAGGGAATCACCGGCGAAACGCTTCTCCAGAGCCTCGAGCGGCGGCTGGACAATGTCCTCTTTGTCGCCGGTTTCGCCCATTCCCGGGCCCATGCCCGCCAGCTCGTCGCCCACGGGGCCGTGGCCGTCAACGAGACCCGGGTCTCCGTCCCCTCCGTCCTCGTCAAGGCCGGCGATGTCGTCGGCTTCCGCCCGCGGAGCGCCGCTTCGAAGGACATCCGGGCCCTCGTCGAGGCGATGCGCTCGAAGGCCGTGCCCGGTTGGCTCGAGGTCGACCGCGAGGGACTGAAGGCCCGGGTCATGGCCCTCCCGGCGCGGGCCGACGTCACCCTTCCGGTCGAAGAGCATATGGTCGTCGAGCTTTACTCGAAGTAAGGAGCCCACCATGACCGAAATCGCTTTTCAACGGCCCAAATTCCTGGAAATCGACTCCGAAACCCAGACCGCCGAGTACGGACGTTTCACGGCCCAGCCGTTCGAACGCGGCTTCGGGATCACGGTCGGGAACGCCCTTCGCCGGATCCTCCTGTCGTCGATCGAAGGGGCGGCCCTCACGGCCGTCCGGATTCAAGGCGTTCTCCACGAATTTTCGACCCTCCCCGGGGTCGTCGAAGACGTCACCGACATCCTCCTCAACCTGAAATCGATCCCCCTCAAACTCGAGGGCCCGGGCCCCAAGACCCTGACCCTGAAGAAGGAGGGCCCGGCCGTCGTGACCTCGGCCGACATCTCCGGCGACGGCGACGTCGCGATCCTGGACAAGACGATCCCCCTCGCCTCCCTCGACAAGGACGGCGTCCTCGAGGCCGAGATGATCGTCGGAAACAACAGGGGCTACGTCACCGCCGACCGGAACTTCGACGAATCTCTCGGG